>NZ_JBVKBA010000011.1:0-261103 GCF_055639175.1 Streptomyces sp. NPDC107546
CCGCGTACCGGATGTACTCGGGCGATGCGACAACGCGGCGAGGTGCCGTGCCGGGCGTCGCGAGCCGGTGAACCTTTCCGGCCACAGCACTAGGCGGAGACGCCGGAGGCCTCACGAACCTCGGGGGACTCGAGCCGGTCGGCCGTGCGTTCGGCCGTCCTCCTGGCCCACCGGCCGGTGGTGAGCGCCCCGAGGATCAGCACGGCCGCACCGCAGGCGACGAGGATCCACCAGCCGGGGCGGGCCGCCGAGACGAACGTCTCCCGGTAGGCCGACGCCGTCACCCCGGAGGCCAGCACCGCGCCGACCACCGCCACGCCGAGGGTCTGGCCGAGCTGGCGGCTGGTGGAGGCGACCGCCGCGGCGACGCCGGCCTGGGCGCGGGGCATGCCGGAGACGGCGGTGTTGGTGATGGGGGCGTTGACGAAGCCGAAGCCGATGCCGAACAGGACGTAGCCGACGAGCAGCATGGTGTTCGACGTCTCCGCCTCGAAGGCCGCGAACAGCACCGCGCTCGCGGTCATCGCACAGCCCGCCACCAGCAGCGGCAGTCGCGGCCCCCGGTTGCCGACCAGGCGGCCGGACAGCGGGGCGCACAGCATCGTCGGGGCCGCCAGCGCCAGCATCCACAGGCCCGCGTGCAGCGCGTCCAGTCCGCGCACGTTCTGCAGGTAGAGCGTGGACAGGAACAGGAAGCCGCCGAGGGCCGCGAACGCGCTGATGGCGATCACCGTGGCCCCGCTGAACGGCGCCGAGCGGAAGAAGCGCAGGTCGATGAGCGGCTCGGCGCGGCGCGGCTCGTACCAGAACAGGCCCAGCAGGGCCGCGAACGCGACCACGGCGAACGGGACGATCCTTGCGGCGCTCGCGTCGGGGGCCTCGATGATCGTGTACGTCAGGCAGCCGAACAGGGCGATCACCAGCAGCTGGCCGACCGGGTCGGGGCGACGCGCCTTGGGCGCCCGGGACTCGGGGACGAAGCGCAGGGTGAGCAGGAGCGCGGCCAGCCCGACCGGCAGGTTGACCCAGAAGATCGACCGCCAGCCGACCGACTCCACCAGCAGCCCGCCGACCAGCGGACCCGCAGCCATGGATATGCCGACCACGGCACCCCACACCCCGATCGCGCGGGCGCGTTCACGGGCGTCGGTGAAGGTGTTGGTGATGATCGACATCGCGACCGGGTTGAGCATCGAACCGCCCACCGCCTGCACCATGCGGAAGACGACCAGCAGTTCGAGGTTCGGCGCGAGCGAGCACAGCAGGGAGCCGACGCTGAAGACGATCAGGCCCGTCATGAAGACCCGCTTGCGGCCGATCCGGTCGGCCGTGGAACCCGCGAGCATCAGCAGCGAGGCCAGGACCAGTGTGTACGCGTCGATCGTCCACTGCAGGCCGGAGACGCTCGCGTGCAGTTCCCGCTGCATCGAAGGCAGCGCGACGTTCAGGGCGGTGACGTCAAGACTCACGATCAGCAGGCTCATGCAGCAGATCGCGAGCACCAGAAGACGTCGGCGGTGGCTGAGCTCGGGCATGGGCTCCATGCTACGCCGACATTGATAGTGTGTCTAACTAATGAGTGCTGCATGGTCATTGCCGGTACGCGACAATGGGGCAATGCCCATGACCGAGTCCCCCTTGCAGATCGGCCCGCACACCGTCCAGCCGCCCGTCGTGCTCGCGCCCATGGCCGGGATCACGAACGCGCCGTTCCGCACCCTGTGCAGGGAGTTCAGCGGCGGCAAGGGCCTGTTCGTGAGCGAGATGATCACGACCCGGGCGCTGGTCGAGCGCAATGACAAGACCATGCAGTTGATCAAGTTCGACGCGAGCGAGCGGCCTCGGTCGATCCAGCTGTACGGCGTGGACCCGGCGACCGTCGGCAAGGCCGTCCGCATGATCGCGGAGGAGGACCTCGCCGACCACATCGACCTCAACTTCGGCTGCCCGGTGCCGAAGGTGACCCGCAAGGGCGGCGGCTCCGCGCTGCCCTACAAGCGGAACCTGCTGCGGGCGATCCTGCGCGAGGCGGTCAGCGGCGCCGGCGACCTCCCGGTCACCATGAAGATGCGCAAGGGCATCGACGACGACCACATCACCTACCTCGACGCCGGGCGGATCGCCGTAGAGGAGGGTGTGACGGCCATCGCGCTGCACGGGCGTACGGCCGCCCAGCACTACGGCGGCACGGCGGACTGGGACGCCATCGCGCGGCTGAAGGAGCACGTGCCGGAGATCCCGGTGCTGGGCAACGGCGACATCTGGTCGGCCGAGGACGCGCTGCGGATGGTGCGCGAGACGGGCTGCGACGGTGTCGTGGTGGGACGCGGGTGCCTGGGGCGTCCGTGGCTGTTCGCGGACCTGGTGGCGGCCTTCGAGGGGCGCACCGGCGACTTCCGGCGGCCGACACTCCGCGAGGTCGCCGACGTCATGGTCCGGCACGCCACCCTGCTCGGCGAGTGGCTCGGCGACGAGTCGCGCGGCGTCATCGACTTCCGCAAGCACGTGGCCTGGTACCTGAAGGGCTTCGCGGTCGGCTCCGAGATGCGTAAGCGGCTCGCGATCACCTCCTCCCTTCAGGAGCTGCGGGCCGGCCTGGACGAGCTGGACCTCGACCAGCCGTGGCCGTCCGGCGCCGACGGGCCCCGCGGCCGTACGTCCGGCAACAACCGGGTGGTGCTGCCGGACGGCTGGCTGAAGGACCCGTACGACTGCGCGGGGGTCGGCGAGGACGCGGAGCTCGACACCTCCGGAGGCTGATCAGTCCTCGGAGGGGTGCGGCGTGGAGCCGTACGCCGTCAGGAAGCGGTCGCGGAACGAACTCATCTTCCACACCGGCGCGTTGTGGGCGGGCCGCAGGCCGTCCGTCCAGCCCCAGCTCGCGATCTTGTCGAGGACCTTCGGGTCCTTGGCGACGATCGTGCAGGGCACGTCATGGCTGGCGTGGTTGCCGCTGACGTGGGCGTTCGCCTGGTGGTCGCCGAGGAAGACGAGCACGGTGTCGTCGTTGCCATAGCGCTCCAGGAACTGGGTGAGGGCGGTCACCGAGTACTGGACGGACTTGCCGTACTCCTCCTTGGAGTGGGTGTCGCTGGTGTAGGTGTAGTCGGGCGTGTTGCCCGCCTTCTGGATGGCGTCGAAGATCGAGCCGTTGCCCAGCTGGTCCCAGCCGACCATCTTGGGGATGGGGGCCCAGGGGGTGTGGCTGGAGGTCAGGATGATCTCCGACATCAGCGGCTTGTCGCGCTTCTTGCCGTGCTCCAGGCGCTGGAACGCCTCGAGCGCGTACTGGTCGGGCATGGTGGACCAGCTGAACTTGGGGCCCTTGTAGCCCATCTCGAAGGCGTTGTAGACCTTGTCGAGGCCGTAGAACCTCTGCTCCGGCCAGCCCTTCTGCACACCGGGCATGATGCCGACGGTGTCCCAGGCGCCGGTCTTCTTGAACACCTTGGTGAGGCTGAGGTGGTCGCTGGTGGTGACGGTGCGGTAGCGGTTCTGGTTGTCGATCCACAGGCCCGACAGGAACGTGGAGTGGCCGAGCCAGCTGCTGCCGCCGTACGTCGCGGAAGTCAGCCAGCCGCTCTTGGCGTGGAAGCCGGCCTTGGCGAGGGACTGGGTGCTGCTGTCGAGGGTCCTGTCGACGCCGGGTGCCATGATCGGGTCCTCGATGGCGCTGCGCCCGTAGCTCTCGATGAACGTGAAGATCATGTCCTTGCCACGCAGATCGGGCACGAGCTGCGAGCCCGGGGTGGCCCCGAAGGCGTCGACCTTGGCGGTCTTCGCGAAGTCCTGCTCGTCCCTGATGGTCTGACGGATGAGGTCGGAGCGGACCTTGAGCATCGTGACGGTGCGTTCGGCGGCCAGCGACACGCCCCCGAACTGGAGACCGAGGACGGTGCAGGTCATCCACACCATGCTGAGCAGCAGGACGGTACGGGTGCTGGTGGTGCGGTGCCGGGCCATGACGTTGCCGAGCCGTACGACCGAGAGTGCCGAGAGGGCGAGGACGACGAGGACGATCGCGACGGCCGCGAGCAGGACTCCCAGGGCGCCCGCTCCGCCGAGGGTGTCCTGGAGGTAGGAGTAGGCGTCGCTGAGGAGGGGCCAGTCGAGGACGGCGTTGAAGTCGCGGCCGAGGTACTGGTAGAAGCCGGCGTCCAGCAGGTTGAGCATGGTCTGCACGCCGAGCGCGACACCGCCGACCCAGGCGACGACCAGCCGCGGCCGCCGGGGCAGAGCGGTCAGCACGACGCCCCCTATCAGCGCCTCCACCGGGATCCGCGTGAACATGGCCGGCCGGAAGCTCGCGAGCCTGTTGGGCATGACGAGGGAGACGACGACGAGGACACCGGCGAGCACCGTGACCGTGATGCCGAGGACGCGGGCGGCGAGCGGGTGGTCGACCCGCCAGGTGCGCGGGTGGAAACGGGGCCGGGGGCCGTTGGCTATGCCGGCCCGGTTCTCCACCGCCTCGGTTTCCGTGGCGTCGGTTTCCGTGGCGTCGGTTTCTGCCGCTTCGGTTTCTGCGGCCTCGGTTTCCGCCGCTTCGGTTTCCGCCGCTTCGGCTTGTGCGACTTCGGTTTCCGCCGCCTCGTTTCCGGCCCTGGGCGCGTCCTCGGTGTCCGGCTCC
The DNA here is from genome assembly GCF_055639175.1 of Streptomyces sp. NPDC107546. Taxonomy (NCBI): domain Bacteria; kingdom Bacillati; phylum Actinomycetota; class Actinomycetes; order Kitasatosporales; family Streptomycetaceae; genus Streptomyces; species Streptomyces sp. NPDC107546. The sequence goes on from NZ_JBVKBA010000011.1 coordinate 4,631, forward strand.
GCCTCACGGTCGGCGGGCTCGTCGGGAGCGACGGGTTCCGCCTCCGGCGCCGGCCGCTCGTCCTCCTCCGCCGGCCGCTCGTCCTCCTCCGCCGGCAGGACCCCGTCGGTGGCCGCCCCCGCCTTGCTCGTCGTGTGTGGTGCGCGCGTGTTGAGAGGCAACCCGAGGGTCCTTCCGTGCGAAGCCCGTGGTGGAGGGGCGGGCCACGCTGGGGAGGCCGGCCCGCCGTCATCCCGTACGGGTGGCCGGGTACATGCGTTCACCACGACGCCCCAGCACCCGGCAAACACCCGGCAAATCCCAGGTCAACCACTCCGGGAGCACGGCGGGTCGCACAGGCGAGGCGCCGGGAAGGAGTCGCCCCGGGGCCGCGCGCCGCCCGCCCATTGGCTCCGCGCGGTCCCGGGTGTCTGTGGGGGCTACGCCCTGCTCACGGCTGTAGCCGGCCCTACGCCCCGCCCACCGCCGTGAGCAGGGCGAGTGGTGTCGCCGCCGAGCGGGACTCGCGGACGCAGGCGTGCGGGTACGGCACCGGCTCCGGGTGGCTGTCGCGGCCGTACCCGGCGAGCACCTCCGGCAGCCGGTGGCCCGTCGCCGTCGCCGCGTCGACCAGGGCGTGGGCGACCGCACGGGCCTCGTCGTGCAGGCCGTAACGGGCGAGGCCCAGCGTGATCAGCGCGTTGTCGTGGGGCCAGACCGAGCCGCGGTGGTACGACATCGGGTGGTACGCCGCCTGGTTCGCGGCCAGGGTGCGGACGCCCCAGCCCGAGAAGAAGTCCTCCTCCAGGAGGCGGCGGCCCACCAGTTCCCCGTACTCCTTGTCCAGCAGGCCCGACCACAGCAGATGCCCCGCGTCCGAGGCCAGCGCGTCCACCTGACGGCCCTCGCCGTCCAGCGCCAGCGCCGGGAACGACTGTTCCTCCATCCAGAAGTCCCGCTGAAAGCGGTCGCGCAGATCCGCGGCCGCCTGTTCGAGCAGCGCCGCGTACACCTCGTCCCCCCACACCGTGCGCGCCAGGTGCGCGGTGCGGCGCAGCGCGTCGTACGCGTACCCCTGCGCGCCCGCCGCCATCACCGGCCCGGTGGGGCGGCTCCCGTCGGCGGAGCAGATCGAGCCGGGGGAGTCCTTCCAGTTCTGGTTGGCGAGGCCGCCCTGGTCGGCGCGGTAGACCAGATAACCGCGCGAGGTGAGGCCGCCGTGGTCCAGCATCCAGCCGATCGCCGCGCGGGCGTGGGGCTCCAGGCGGCGAGCCATCGCCGTGTCACCGGTCTGCTCGACGTAGGCCCCGAGCAGCACCAGGAAGAGCGGTGTCGCGTCGACCGAGCCGTAGTACCGCCCGTACGGCACCTGCCCGAAGTGCGCCAGCTCCCCGTGCCGCACCTCGTGCACGATCTTCCCGGGCTGGGCGACCGAACCCGCGGCGACCTCGGTCGCCTGGGTCGCGGCGAGGGCGGGCAGGGTGGCCGCCGCCGGCTCGGGGCGGTAGGGGAGCACGAAGAGTGACGTCAGGAGTGCGTCGCGGGCGAGGAGCGTGAGGAACCAGGGCGCGCCGGCCGCCGGGACGCGCAGTTCCTCGCCGTCGGGCCCCGTCGCCGGGACCTGGAGCGCGGCCAGGTCGGACAGGCCCCGCGCACAGGCCGTGGCCAGCTCGGGCCAGCCGGTGGGGAAGGCGATGCCTTCCATGAACTCGCCCTCCAGGCGGAGGAGTCGATGGTTGGCGGCGGCCGGGGACGCGGGGACCAGCGGGTCCTGCGCCGCCCCGTGCGGCCGGGCGGCGACCCGCAGGGACAGTTCCGCCGAGCCGTGCGGCTCCAGCTCCAGCGTCCACTTAAGGCGCCGGGCGCCCGTGCCGGTCTCCTCGACACCGTCCGGCGCGGGCTCGGCCGTGAGCCTCGTACAGGAGCGCCACTCGCCGCGCCGGTAGCCGAACTCCACGCCGTCCTCGAGCACCCGGCGGAAGCGCACGGCGCCCGTCTTGGCGTACGTACGGTGGTCGGAGCGCAGCTCGAACTGGTCGGTGAAATCGGCGTCCGCGGTGACGGCGACACGGACCGTGGTCGGCACCGGGCGGTTGCTGGTGACGCGCAGCGACTCCACGAACGCACCGTCGACGACGGCCTGTTCGCGAAAGAGCGTGTGCGCCGGCGGCTCCTGGCGGCCTCCGCGCGGCACGAGGACGCAGCGCGCCGTGTCCCCGTCGGCGACCGGCGTGAGCGTCTCTGGCACCGCGCCGTCCACGGTGAGCTGCCAGCGACTCAGATGGCGTGCGTCCCGTACGAAGAACCCGGACGGGGAGGTGACGCCCCGCACCCCGCTGATGTCCCCGCTGTCGCTCACGGCGGCGAACGTCCCGCCGCACACGAGCAGATGATGCCGGTCCGTCATCCCCGGCCCCCTCCCTTGTCACTCCTGTCGAACGTGCCGGTGCCCGTCGGGGACACGCCCTGTCCGGGGTGGTCGTGGAGCAGGTCGAGCGTGAGGGCGGCGGTCCAGCCGAAGCCCACCGCTCCGCACGCCTCGCCGGTGTACGGATCGACGTACTCCGCGAAGTCGGAGGTGCCCGCGGTCTCCAGCAGGGCCTCGCGCAGCGCGTCGGCGTCCGCCTGCTCGCCGTGCAGGCGCAGCCCGCGCTCCAGCAGCCAGCCGGTGTTGAACCAGGCGGGCCCGCGCCAGTACCGGTGTGGATCGAAGGCCTCGCCGAGCACGTCGTAGCTGGGCACGAGCCGGGTGGCGTCGCCGAGCGAGAAGTGCGGCCCGCGCAGGGTGCGGACGAGGGTGGTGGCGATGTCGCGCGGGAGGGTGGGCAGCAGCAGGGGGATGAGGCCGGAGACGGTGCGCTCGGGGACGAGGGTGCCGGTGGGGGAGCGGCGCTCTGTCCCGAGAGCGCTGCTCCCAAAGCGCTGATCTCGATCGAGAGCACCGCTCTCCCGCGTCTCGCCCCCATACACGTCCCGGCAGAAGAACATCCCCTCCACGGGGTCCCACAGCCGGTCGACCAGAGCCTCCGTCAGGCGCTCCGCGCGGGCGTGCCGTGCCGTCCCCGGTGCGCCCAACTCCTGGGCGATGCGGGCCAGCGCGTGCTCCGACGCGATCAGCAGCGCGCTGAACGCCGGGTCCTCCACCGCGAAGCGGCTGCTTCCGTCGGCGTATCCGCCGTCGCGGTACTCCGTCGCCAGTCGTACGTACCGCCCATAGTCCAGATCCGTCGGCCGATCCTCCGCCGCGCCGTGGGCCAGGTCCGCGCGGCGGAACGAGCGGGCCGGGGCCGGGGTGATCCGGGACAGCGGCGCGTCCCAGGCGGGGCTGTTGTCCATGCCCTGCTCCCAGGGATGCACCACCGAGGCCAGCCCGCCGCCGCCCAGGTCGCGGCGGTGCAGCAGATAGCGGTGCCAGGCCGCCAGGTGCGGGTAGACCCGGGCGAGGAAGCCGCGCGCCAGGGACAGCCCCGGGTCGGCCAGGTGCACCAGCCAGGCCGCCAGCGCGTGTACCGGTGGCTGCACGATGCCCGAGGTCTGTACGGTGCGTGGGGCGCCCGCGGCGCGCCCGGCCGTGGAGGAGCGCCAGAAGTCGGGGCTCGGGAAGTACGCGTCGAAGGGCACGGAGGGGTTGAACACGATGTGCGGAATCCGCCCGTCCGCCCACTGTGCGTCCAGCAGCGTCTCCAGCTCGGTCTGCGCCCGTAACGGTGAGATGTGGCGCAGCCCGATCGCGATGAACGCCGAGTCCCAGGACCACTGGTGCGGGTACAGCCCGCGCGAGGGGACCGTGGACGTCCCCGTCCAGTTGACGTCGAGTACTCGTGCCGCCCTGACGTGCAGCGATCCGGGAACGTCCGGTTCGTATACAGGTGCTCCGGAAGGGGTGGTCTCACAGGGGCGGGACGTGGTCGGTGAGCCCGAGGGGTGCGCGGGAGGTGCCGGTTCCGTACGGCGGGCGGTGAGTTGGGTCGTGCGCTCCACTCAGGTCTCCCCGAAAGACGTGCGGCCGGATGGTTCGGCGCGGTTCGGCAGTGGCTACCGTAGGGTTACGTCTATTTAACACGCAAAACTCACTATGTAATGCAAGGTTGGTGAACGCAAGGGGGTGCGCATGAGCGGAAGAGCCGGAAAGCCGGGCGCGTCGGCCGGCGCCGGAGATCTGCTCGAACTGGTGCGCAGTGGCCGCGCCACGACCCGGGGTGCCCTGCAGCAGGCCACCGGCCTGTCCCGGGCCACGGTCGGCCAGCGCCTGGACCGGCTGTTCCGGGCCGGGTGGCTGCGCGAGGGTGCGGGCGGACCGGTCGACTCGCCGCTGGGCGGACGCCCCTCGATCACGCTCGAGTTCGACGACGCCCATGCCGTGGTGCTCGCCGCCGATCTCGACACCCGGCACGCCCGCGCCGCCGTCCTCACGCTGACCGGGGAGATCCTGGCCGAGCACACCGGCACCCTGCTCCTCGAGGACGGCCCGGACAACGTCCTCGGTGAACTGGGCCGCTGGTTCGCCGGACTCATCGACAAGGCGGGCCACCAGGCGCACGAGGTCTGCGGGATCGGCCTCGCGGTGCCGGGGCCGGTCGACATCGACACCGGCCGGGTCGTGCAGCCGCCGATCATGCCGGGCTGGGACGGCTACGACATAACGGGGCGCCTCGCCCGCGCCTTCACCGAGCACGCGCGCGGCGCCGCCGACGTCCCCGTCCTGGTCGACAACGACGCGAACCTGATGGCGTACGGCGAGCAGCGCACCGCGCACCAGGACTGCCGGGCGTTCGTGCTGGTCAAGGTCTCCACCGGGATCGGCGCGGGGGTGGTCGTGGACGGCCGGATCTACCGCGGCATCGACGGGGGCGCCGGCGACATCGGGCACATCCGCGTCCCCGAGGGCGCCGACGCGCTGTGCCGCTGCGGGTCCTACGGCTGCCTGGCCGCCGTCGCGAGCGGTGGTGCCGTGGCGCGTCGGCTGGCTCAGGCGGGGGTGCAGGCCGCCTCGGGCTCGGACGTACGGGACCTGCTGGCCGCGGGGCACCCGGAGGCCGTCGCGCTCGCGCGGGAGGCCGGGCGGAGGGTCGGGGAGGTGCTGGCGACCGTGGTGACCCTGCTGAACCCGGGGGTGCTGATGATCGCGGGCGACCTGGCCGGGACGCCGTTCCTGACGGGCGTACGGGAACTGCTGTACCAGCGGGCGCTGCCCCGCTCCACCGCGCATCTGGACGTGGTGGTCTCGCGGCTCGGGGAGCGAGCGGGGCTGGTGGGTGCGGGCGCGTCGGTCGTCGAGCGCCTGTACGCACCGGAGCGGGTGGAGGAGCGGCTGAAGGCACTGGGTGTCTGAAGCCCCCAGCCCGTGCCGGAGATCCTCCGCTCGTTCTTGTCGTGAGCGTGACAGTTGCATTTCGGTCCGGATCGGCGTCCGCATGGTGAAATCGGGCGACCTCGGTTAGCGTGATTCTCGCCACCCCTGATAGGGGTTGCGCTCAGATGAGCGGATCTTGGGCGGTTGCACTTCCTCAAGGGGTGGCACTGAGTGTCACCCCTTGATCGTTCATCGATCGAAAATCAGAAGTGTCGAGACCCGCTCATGTGAGCATCAAACCCCCTCTACGGGCGTTGATGTCTTCAACAAGTGAAAACATCGCCCGGACGCCACTTGCCAAGCCTTGACTTTCGATCCGGTGGCGGACGAGTGGTTACGGGCGCATGACCGACAAGTGGACGTACCCAGACGCCTTTGATCTGGGTATGTTCCTCGCCGTCAGGGCAGCCACCGCGTCCTCGAGGAGTCGAGACCGTGTCGGAAAACAAAGATCGCCACGTAACAGAGAACGGCGTCGAGGGCATGAAGTTCGTTTACGACTTCACCGAAGGCAACAAGGACCTCAAGGACCTTCTCGGCGGCAAGGGCGCGAACCTCGCCGAGATGACCAACCTGGGCCTGCCGGTCCCTCCGGGCTTCACCATCACCACCGAGGCCTGCAAGGTCTACCTGGACAGCGGCGAGGAACCCCCGGCACTGCGTGACGAGGTGAGCGCGCACCTCGAGGCCCTCGAGAAGAAGATGGGCAAGAAGCTCGGCCAGCCCGACAACCCGCTGCTCGTCTCCGTCCGCTCCGGGGCCAAGTTCTCGATGCCCGGCATGATGGACACCGTCCTGAACATCGGGCTCTCCGACAAGTCCGTGCAGGGCCTGGCGAAGCAGGCCGGCGACGACCGCTTCGCATGGGACTCCTACCGCCGGCTCATCCAGATGTTCGGCAAGACGGTCCTCGGCGTCGACGGCGAGCTCTTCGAGGACGCCCTGGAGGCGGCCAAGGAGGCCAAGAAGGTCGCCGACGACACCCAGCTCGACGCGGCCGACCTGAAGAAGCTGGTCACCAAGTTCAAGAAGATCGTCAAGACCGAGGCCGGGCGCGACTTCCCGCAGGACCCGCGCGAGCAGATGGACCTCGCCATCAAGGCGGTCTTCGACTCCTGGAACGGCGACCGCGCCAAGCTCTACCGCCGCCAGGAGCGCATCCCGCACGACCTCGGCACCGCGGTCAACGTCTGCTCGATGGTCTTCGGCAACCTCGGCCCCGACTCCGGCACGGGCGTCGCCTTCACCCGGGACCCCGCCTCCGGCCACCAGGGCGTCTACGGCGACTACCTGCAGAACGCGCAGGGCGAGGACGTGGTCGCGGGCATCCGCAACACCGTCCCGCTCGCGGAGCTGGAGAACATCGACAAGAAGTCGTACGACCAGCTGATGCAGATCATGGAGACGCTGGAGAACCACTACAAGGACCTCTGCGACATCGAGTTCACCATCGAGCGCGGCAAGCTGTGGATGCTGCAGACCCGCGTCGGCAAGCGCACGGCGGCCGCAGCCTTCCGCATCGCGACCCAGCTGGTGGACCAGGGACTGATCGACGAGGCCGAGGCGCTGCAGCGGGTGACGGGCGCGCAGCTCGCGCAGCTGATGTTCCCCCGGTTCGACGAGAAGGCGAAGGTCCAGCAGGTCGCCCGCGGCATCGCGGCCTCGCCGGGCGCGGCGGTCGGCAAGGCGGTCTTCGACTCGTACACCGCGGTGAAGTGGTCCCGCTCCGGCGAGAAGGTCATCCTGGTCCGCCGCGAGACCAACCCCGACGACCTGGACGGCATGATCGCGGCCGAGGGCATCCTGACCTCGCGTGGCGGCAAGACCTCTCACGCGGCCGTCGTCGCACGCGGCATGGGCAAGACCTGTGTGTGCGGTGCGGAGGAGCTGGAGGTCGACACCAAGCGCCGCCGGATGACGGTGCCGGGCGGGCAGGTCGTCGAGGAGGGCGACCTGATCTCCATCGACGGCTCGAGCGGCAAGGTGTACCTGGGTGAGGTCCCGGTCGTCCCGTCCCCCGTCGTGGAGTACTTCGAGGGCCGGATGCACGCGGGCGCCGACGACGCCGACGAGCTGGTCGAGGCGGTCCACAGGATCATGGCCTTCGCGGACCGCAAGCGCCGCCTGCGGGTGCGGGCCAACGCCGACAACGCCGAGGACGCGCTGCGCGCACGGCGCTTCGGCGCCCAGGGCATCGGCCTGTGCCGCACCGAGCACATGTTCCTCGGCGACCGGCGTGAGCTGGTGGAACGCCTGATCCTCGCGGACACGGAGACGGAGCGCGAGGAATCGCTCAAGCAGCTCCTGCCCCTGCAGAAGCAGGACTTCGTGGAACTCTTCGAGGCGATGGACGGTCTGCCGGTCACGGTCCGCCTGCTGGACCCGCCGCTGCACGAGTTCCTGCCGGACATCACCGAGCTGTCGGTCCGCGTGGCCCTCGCCGAGTCCCGCCAGGAGCCGCACGAGAACGAGCTGCGCCTGCTCCAGGCCGTGCACCGGCTGCACGAGCAGAACCCGATGCTCGGCCTGCGCGGCGTACGTCTCGGCCTGGTCATCCCCGGCCTGTTCACCATGCAGGTGCGGGCGATCGCGGAGGCGGCGGCCGAGCGCAAGGCCGCCAAGGGCGACCCGCGCGCCGAGGTCATGATCCCGCTCGTCGGCACGGTCCAGGAGCTGGAGATCGTCCGCGATGAGGCCGACAAGGTCATCGCGGAGGTCGAGGCGGCGACGGGCACGGAGCTGAACCTCGCGATCGGCACGATGATCGAGCTGCCGCGCGCCGCGCTGACGGCCGATCAGATCGCGGAGGCCGCCGAGTTCTTCTCCTTCGGCACCAACGACCTCACGCAGACGGTGTGGGGCTTCAGCCGGGACGACGTGGAGGCGAGCTTCTTCACGGCGTACCTGGAGAAGGGCATCTTCGGCGTCTCCCCGTTCGAGACGATCGACAAGGACGGCGTGGGCAAGCTGGTCCGCGACGCCGCGAAGGCGGGCCGCGCCACCCGCCCCGACCTCAAGCTCGGCGTGTGCGGCGAGCACGGCGGTGACCCGGAGTCGGTGCACTTCTTCCACGAGGTGGGCCTGGACTACGTCTCCTGCTCCCCGTTCCGCATCCCCGTGGCCCGCCTGGAGGCCGGCCGGGCGGCGTCGCAGTCGCAGGGAAGCGACCACCGGTAGGGCTTCGGACGGACCTTCACCGAACGCCGGAACCGCCGCCGGTCACCCCGACCCTCACCGACACGGCAACGGCTCCGGAGCACCGAGAGAGGGCGGCACCCCTGTGCGGGGGGTGCCGCCCTCTCGTATCAGTGCAGGAAACGGTGCAGCGGAGCGGACTCGGTCAGCAGCATGGTCACGCGGTGGGCGAGCCGCTGCCACGCCTCCTCCTGGGCGTGGGAGAGCCGCACGTCCTCGTCCCCGGCCATCTGCAACGCCGCGAAGAGGACATCGGTGTCGGCGTCGGGCGCGAGGTCCACCATCGACAGCACCCGCGCCAACGCACCGACCAGGCCGACCGCGGACTCTCCGTTCGACGAGACCTCGCCGAGGAACGCGGCGACGCCGCGCGACGGCTCGGGAGGTGCGACAAGGGCCCCGGACAGTTCACGCAGTAGTGCGTACAAAAGGTCCGTCTCTTCGGTGGGCAGCTGGGCGACCCGCAGGCCCTCGTGCTCCCAACGGCCGTTCGGCGTCCACACCCGCGGTCCGCGCGCCACCGCTTCGGCCAGTGTCACCCGGACGCGCCGGAAGGCGGCGAGCCCGTCCGCGAACAGCGCGTGATCACATGCCTCACGGGGAGCTTCGGCCAGGGGGACCAGCAAGTGCTGCTCCACCCGATCGCATTGAGCGTCGAGTTCCGGGTCCACGACGACGAGGCGAACTGACGTGCGCTGCTGCTGCTCCATGTCGAACACTCTGCCAGTCGGCTCTGACAACGGCCGTGGGGCGTCCCGCGGACTCGGCGCCCGGCGCTACCTGGGCCGGGGCTGTCCGCGTGGCGGCGGCTGCACGAGGCTCGACCGCAGGTGCGACACATCTACGGGCCGGGCGCCTGCTCCGGCAGCTGCCCGGCCGACCTCGACGACTGCCTGCGCGGCACCTTCGGCCACACCGCCCCCGTGACTTGGCTTCCGCCTCACACCGCGCCCCCACCCCGCCCCCGGAACCCTCACACCCATCCCCCGCCCCCGCTGAGGGCAGCGTTCCCCGTGGGAAACAGTCGTGATGCGGCCGGGTAACGTCGGCACCGCACGCTCGACACATGACCTCGAATACGCGTGTGGTGGTGATCGGCGCCGGGCTCGCGGGCGTCCGTCTCGCCCGGCGGCTCGGCGAGCTCGGTGTGCCCGCCCTGGTCGTCGGGGAGGAGGAGCACCCCCCGTACAACCGTGTGCTGCTCGCCGACGTGCTGGCCGGCCGCTACGCGCCCGAGGTGATCTCCCTCCCGGCCCCCGAGCGCCTCGTCCGGGCCCGGGTCACCCGGATCGACCGGGCGGCCCGTGAGATCCAGTGCTCGGACGGCGCGGTGATCGCATACGACACGCTCGTCCTCGCCACCGGTTCGAACCCCGTCCTGCCGCCCCTGCGCGGCCTGCTCACCCCCGGCCGGGCCGAGCTGCCCGAGGGCGTCCACGCGTTCCGCACGATGGACGACTGCCTGGGCCTCGCCAAGGCCGTCCGCGCGGGTGTGCGCGCCGTCGTCATCGGCGGCGGGCTCCTCGGCGTCTCCGCCGCCCGCGCCCTCGCCGCCCGCGGCGCCCAGGTCGTCCTGGCCCAGCAGGCCGAGCGCCTGATGGAACGCCAGCTCGACCCCTCCGCCTCGAAGCTGGTGCGCCGCCACCTCACCGACCTCGGCGTCGAGGTCCACACCGAGACCCGGGTGCGCGGCGTGCGCACCCTCGGCGGCGCCGTCCGCACCGTGGAGATGGCCGACGGCTACGCCCTCGACACCGACCTCGTCGTCCTGGCCTGCGGCGTCCACCCCCGGGTGGGCCTCGCCCAGGACGCGGGCCTCGCCGTCCACAAGGGCATCCTCGTCGACGACGAACTGCGCACCTCCGACCCGCACATCCGGGCCATCGGCGACTGCGCCCAGCACGACGGCACGGTGTACGGGCTGGCCACCCCCGCTCTCGAACAGGCCGAGGCGCTGGCGGAGTCGCTGGCCGGAGACCCGGACTCCCGCTACACCGGCACCCGCTCCCTGACCCGGCTCACCCTCGCCGGGCACGACTTCCTCGATCTCGCCGCCTTCGGCGAGACCGAACCCCGCCCCGGCGACGACGTCGTGCAGCTCACCGACGCGACCCGCGGCACCTACAGGAAGGTCGTCGTCCGCGACGACCGCCTGGTCGGCGGCGTACTCGTCGGCGAACTCGGCACCGTCGGCGCGCTCGCCCGCGCCTGGGAGGGAGCAGAGCCGCTCCCCACGGACGGTGCCCCGCTGCTCCACCTGCTCACCAACGATGGAGGCTCCTGATGTCCACGGACACCACCCCCACGATCGTGCTCGTCGGCCATGGCATGGTCGGCCAGCGCTTCCTCGAAGCGCTCGCCGAGCGCGGCCTGACCGCCACGCACCGGGTGGTCGTGCTGTGCGAGGAGCCCCGCCCCGCCTACGACCGCGTGGCGCTCACCTCGTACTTCTCGGGCAAGACGCCCGAGGAGCTGTCCCTGACGGACATGGAGTTCATCAACACGCACGGCATCGAGCTGTACGTCGGCGACCCGGCCGAGACCATCGACCGCGAGGCGAAGAAGGTCACGGCCAAGTCCGGCCAGCTCTTCGAGTACGACACGCTGGTCCTCGCCACCGGCTCGTACCCCTTCGTCCCGCCGGTCCCCGGCAAGGACGCCGAGGGCTGCTTCGCCTACCGCACGATCGAGGACCTCCTCGCGATCGAGGAGTACGCGAAGACGAAGGCTCAGGTCGGCGCCGTGGTCGGCGGCGGTCTGCTCGGACTGGAGGCGGCCGGCGCGCTGAAGGGTCTCGGACTCACCTCCCACATCGTGGAGTTCGCACCGCGTCTGATGCCCGTGCAGGTCGACGAGGGCGGCGGCGCGGCCCTGCTGCGCACCATCGAGGACATGGGCCTGACCGTCCACACCGGCGTCGGCACCCAGGAGATCGTGGTCGACGAGGCCGGCGCGGTCACCGGCATGAAGCTCTCCGACGGCTCCGAACTCGCCACCGACCTGGTCGTCTTCTCCGCCGGTGTCCGCCCCCGCGACCAGCTCGCCCGCGACTGCGGTCTCGCGGTCGGCGAGCGCGGTGGCATCACCGTCGACGAGCGGTGCCGCACGGTCACCGACCCGCACGTGTTCGCGATCGGCGAGTGCGCGCTCGCGGCGGACGGCCGGGTGTACGGCCTGGTCGCCCCCGGTTACGAGCAGGCCGAGACGGCCGCCGCGACGATCGCCGCCGACGAGGCGGAGTTCACCGGCGCCGACCTGTCCACCAAGCTGAAGCTGCTCGGCGTCGACGTGGCCTCCTTCGGCGACGCGCACGGCACCACCGAGGACTGCCTCGACGTCGTCTACTCCGACTCGCGCTCGGGTCTGTACAAGAAGCTGGTCATCGGCCGCGACGGCACGCTGCTCGGCGGCATCCTCGTCGGCGACGCGGAGGCGTACGGCACGCTGAAGGCCTTCACCGGTTCGGTCCCGCCCGTCTCGCCCGAGTCGCTGGTGCTGCCCGCCGGCGCCGGGGAGTCCGCCCAGCTCGGCCCGACCGCGCTGCCGGACGACGCGATCATCTGCTCCTGCAACAACGTCACCAAGGGCACGATCCGCGGCGCGGTCACGGAGCACAAGTGCACCACCGTGCCCGAGGTGAAGAAGTGCACCAAGGCCGGTACGACGTGCGGCAGTTGTGTCAAGGTGCTGGGCCAGTTGGTCGACGCCGAACTCGAGGCGAGCGGCGTCGAGGTCGACAAGGGCCTGTGCGGCTGCTTCTCGCAGACCCGCGAGGAGTTGTACGAGATCGTCCTCGCCCTGCGTATCAACTCCTACCAGGACCTGCTCGACCGCTACGGCCGCGAGGGCGCCCGCGGCGGCGACGGCTGCGAGACCTGCAAGCCGGCCGTCGCCTCGATCATCGCCTCGCTCGCCCCGACGATCGGCGCGAGCGGCTACGTCCTGGACGGCGAGCAGGCCGCGCTTCAGGACAGCAACGACCACTTCCTGGCCAACCTGCAGAAGAACGGCTCCTACTCGGTCGTGCCGCGCATCCCCGGCGGTGAGATCACCCCGGAGAAGCTGATCGTGATCGGTGAGATCGCCCGGGACTTCGGTCTCTACACGAAGATCACCGGTGGTCAGCGGATCGACCTGTTCGGTGCGCGCGTCGAGCAGCTCCCGCTGATCTGGGCCCGCCTGGTCGACGCCGGCTTCGAGTCGGGACACGCCTACGGCAAGGCGCTGCGCACGGTGAAGTCCTGCGTGGGCTCCACCTGGTGCCGCTACGGCGTCCAGGACTCCGTCCGCATGGCGATCGACCTGGAGCTGCGCTACCGGGGCCTGCGCTCCCCGCACAAGCTGAAGTCGGCCGTCTCCGGGTGCGCCCGCGAGTGCGCCGAGGCCCAGTCGAAGGACTTCGGTGTGATCGCCACCGCGAACGGCTGGAACCTCTACGTCGGCGGCAACGGCGGCGCCACCCCGCGCCACGCGGACCTGCTCGCCCAGGACCTCTCCGACGCCGAACTCGTCCGCCTCGTCGACCGGTTCCTGATGTTCTACATCCGCACCGCCGACCGCCTGGAGCGCACCAGCGTGTGGCTGGAGCGGATCCCCGGCGGCCTGGACCACGTGCGCGACGTGGTCGTCCACGACTCGCTCGGCATCTGCGACGAGCTGGAGGCCCTGATGGCCGCGCACGTCGCGAACTACCGCGACGAGTGGGCCGAGACCATCAACGACCCCGAGAAGCTGGCCCGGTTCGTGTCCTTCGTCAACGCGCCGGACACCCCCGACCCGGTCGTCGGCTTCGTCCCCGAGCGCGACCAGATCAAGCCCGACCTGCCGCTGCTCACCATCGGCACGCGACCCCTGGAAGGAAGCGCCCAGCGATGACCCTGGCACTCGAGACCACCGACCTGAAGATCGAGCTCCTGATCGACGAGGACACCTGGTTCCCGGTCTGCGACATGAGCACGCTGACGCCGGGCCGTGGCGTGGCGGCACTGCTGCCGGACGGCCGCCAGGTTGCGCTCTTCCGGGACCGCTCGGGCCGGCTGTACGGCATCGACAACCGGGACCCCTTCGGCGGTGCCGCGGTCCTCTCCCGGGGGCTGACCGGCACCCACCAGGGCCGCCCCTTCGTCGCCTCGCCGCTGCTCAAGCAGCGCTTCGACCTGGAGACCGGCCAGTGCCTGGACGACGAGACGGTCCGGGTGACGGCCTACGAGGTACGGGCCGCCTGAGGACGGTGCCGAGGACGCCTCCCTTAAGTCCGCCGGGCCGGTCACAGGCCCGGCGGCGGGGCCGTCGGCACCCTCGCAAGCCCCTCGCGCAACCTCAGAAGACCCTCATATGGATGGACGGGCCACCGACCCCGTCCCTAGGGTCACGATCATGCCCGACATCTCGCTGACCATGGGCGCCGCCCTGTGCCTCGCCGCGCTCGCGGCCGGCTGGATCGACGCCGTGGTCGGGGGTGGCGGACTGCTGCTGCTTCCCGTACTGCTCCTGGGGCTGCCCGGCGGCACCCCCGCGTCGTACGCGCTCGGCACCAACAAGGCCGTCGCGATCGTCGGGACGACGGGGGCGGCCGTGACGTACGCGCGCCGGACACCGGTCGACGTGGGGACGGCCGTACGGATCGGGTTCGCGGCGCTCGCCGGGTCCACGGCCGGGGCGTTCGTGGCCGCCGGGCTGAGCACCGACGTCCTCAAGCCGGTCGTCATGGTGGTGCTGCTCGGCGTCGGCGCCTTCGTGATCCTGCGCCCCGCCTTCGGCACCGCCCCCTCCACCACGCCGGTCTCCGCACGCCGGGTGCTCGCCGCGATCGGGCTCGCGGGCCTCGGCATCGGCTTCTACGACGGCCTCATCGGCCCCGGCACCGGCACCTTCCTCGTCCTGGCGCTCACCGCGGTGCTGCACCTGGACCTGGTGACCGCCTCCGCCACCGCGAAGATCGTCAACTGCTGCACCAACGCGGGCGCGCTCGCCACGTTCGCGTGGAAGGGCACGGTGTTCTGGCAGCTGGCGGTGCTGATGGCCGGCTTCAACCTGGTCGGCGGCATGATCGGGGCGCGGACTGCGCTGAAGCGGGGCAGCGGGTTCGTGCGGATCGTGCTGCTGACGGTGGTGTTCGCCCTGGTCGCGAACCTGGCGTACGAGCAGTGGCCGGCATGAGTGAGCGGTAGGTGCCGCAGACGGCCCGGGCGGTTCAGCGGCTGCCCGTCAGGTGGGCGAAGACGACCACGTTGCCCTGGTAGCCCGTCGTCTTCGAGTAGCCGCCGCCGCAGGTGATCACCCGTAGCTCAGGGCGCCCCGCCGCGCCGTACACCTTGTCGTCGGGGAAGTTCCGCGCGGCGTAGACCTCGACCGCGTCCACGGTGAACACGGCGGTCGAGCCGTCGCGGCGGCCGATCTCGATCGTGCTGCCCTTGCTCAGGGCACCCAGGTCGTAGAAGACCGCCGGGCCCCGGGTGTTGTCGACGTGCCCGGCGACGATCGCGGTGCCGGTCTCGCCGGGCATGGTGCCGGCCTCGTACCAGCCGGCGAGGTTCTTGTCGTCGGCGGGCGGGACGTCAAGGCTGCCCGCACTGGTCAGCCGCAGGCCCATCAGGGGCGCGTCCACGTGGATCGAGGGTATGCGGATGCGGTCGGGCGGGGAGGGCGGCAGCGCGGGCGCGGCGAAGCCCTCGCGGTCCGGGTCCACGGCGCCCTGGGCGGCGGATGGCTGAGGGGGCGCCTCGGCGTGGTAGGCGCTGTGCAGCAGCCAGGCGCCGGAGCAGAGGGAGACCGCCGTGACGGACGCTATCGCCGCGTTGCCGACCTTGTGCACACGAAGCTCCTTCCGACAGGCCCTGATCCCGGACCCCCTCCGGGCCGCGAGGGGCAGTCGGACCCGGAGGGGGATGGGGACGGCGGTACCGGCGACGGACAGCGGAGGCGTCCGTCAGATCCCGTCGCCTCTCAGTCGGCGATGCAGGAGCCAGGTACCGCCCGCGGCGGCGACGGCGAGTGCCGTCACACCGGCCGCGGTCCGCACGGGGTCGGGGCCGAGTGCACCGCCGACCCCCGTCTTCACGCTTCCTCGCGGACGCGTCTGATCCTTGGCCGCGCTGAGGGTGACCGTCAGGTCACCGGTCACCCTGGCCCGCCGGCCTCCGGAGCACGTGGCGACGATCTCGTACGTCCCCGGCTGCGCGCCGGGCGGCACCCGGAACCGGCCGATCACGTCCTGCTCGTGGGTGCTGGGCGCGAGCGTGAACGTGCCGCCGCCGACCGCCGTGGCGTCGCCCGCCGCGGAGCCGTTCGCGCCGCACGCCGCCGTGTTGACGGTGACCTCGCTCCCGGGCGCGGCCATGGAGGGGAAGACCTCCAGCCTCCCGGTCTCACCGCCGTACGCGGGCGCGGCGGCGAGCCCCGCGGCGGCGAGGGCGAGCGCGGTGCCGGTCAGCGAACGGGCCGTACGTCGCATCGTGGTGCTCCTCGGGCGGGACACGGCCCGCGGCATCACCGGCGTGCCGCTGTGTCGGTCGTGTCCCCGCACTGTCGAGGAAAAGGGAAGCGGGCCGCGGCCGCTCGCTGACGGGGTGTCAGAAATACGGTGAACGGGTGCCGGGCGAAAGTGGTAGCGGCGGCGTTTGGGCAGGTCAGCGGCGTTGGGGCGGCTAGTGAGGGAAGAACACCCGAGGGTGAACGGGGGGTGGTGAACAGGGGTGGTGAACGGGTGACCGGTCGTCAGGCGCCGGATTCCGTCCGCCGTGCCGCCGGGAAACCCCGGTCCGCCAGCGCCTCGGACACCGTCCGGTGCCCCACGGCCGCCAGGACCGGATTGGTCTCCCGGTAGTAGTGCTCCGCCGTCAGGCCGAAGCAGAGGGCCCAGCCCCGGCCCCGGGCCCAGGTCGCGTCGTCCACGGCGGCCGCCTCGCGGAACAGGTCGCGGGTGCCGCGGGTGAAGACCGCCCACGCGGCCAGAGTGTCGGCCGCCGGGTCGCCCACGCCCAGGCCGCCGAAGTCGATCACCGCGGTCAGCCGGCCCGCGGTCGTGAGCAGGTTCCCGGGCAGCAGGTCCCCGTGCAGCCAGACGGGATCGCCCTCCCACTGCGGGAGCCGGACGACCTCCTCCCACAGCGCGGTCGCCGCGGCGGCGTCCACCGTGCCGTCCGCGCCCAGGTCGCGGATGGCCGCGCGGACGTACGCGTCGTTCGCCGCCACCGGGCCGCCCCGCCAGGACGCCGGACCGCCGCTCGCGTCGACCCGCCGCAGGGCCGCCACGAAACGGCCCAACTCCACGGCTGCCGTGTCGAGTTCGGTGATCGGGTCCTCGTAGGCGTTACCGCCGTCCAGCCAGCGCAGCACCGACCACGGCTGCGCGTACCCGGCTGCCGGAGCGCCCCTGCCGAGCGGCACCGGGACGGTCAGCGGCAGATGCGGGGCCAGCAGCGGCAGCCAGCGCTGCTCCTTGTCCACCTGCCGCGCCCCGTCGGGCCGCCGGGGCAGCCGTACGACCATGTCGTCGCCCAGCCGGTACATGGCGTTGTCCGTCCCGGCGGACGGCACCTCGGTGACCGGCAGCCCGGCCCATTGAGGGAACTGCCCGGCGACCAGCCGGCGCACCAGCGCGGTGTCCACGTCCAGTTCGTCGGCGTGCATCTTCGCGGCGGGCATCGCTCTCCAGCGCGAGTACGGCGGTCGGGTGCCGCAGCGTAGGCAGGGCGGCACCCGGCCCGCCACCGTATTTCCCTCAGCCGACGTTCACGGCGCTCCAGGCCGCCGCCACCGCGTCGTACTCCGTGCTCCCCGCCCCGTACAGGTCCTTCGCCGCGTTCAGCGTGGCCGTGCGGGCGCCCGCGTAGTTCGTGGAGGACGTCATGTAGACGGTCAGCGCCCGGTACCAGATCTTGCCGAGCTTGTCCCGGCCGATGCCCGTCACCGTGGAGCCGTTGCAGGTGGGGGAGTCGTAGGCGACACCGTTGACGGTCTTGGCGCCGCTGCCCTCCGCGAGCAGGTACGCGAAGTGGTTCGCGACGCCGGACGAGTAGTGCACGTCCAGCTTGCCCACCGAACTGCTCCAGCAGTCAGCCGAGTTGCCGTCCTTGGACGGCTTGTCCATGTAGCGCAGCGCCGACTTGCCGAAGCCCGAACGGACGATCTTCTCGCCGATCAGGTAGTCACCGGGGTCGGAGGCGTTGTTCGCGTACCACTCCACCAGCGTGCCGAAGATGTCCGACGTGGCCTCGTTCAGCCCGCCCGACTCCCCGGAGTACGCCAGCGCCGCCGTCTTCGACGTCACGCCGTGCGTCATCTCGTGCCCGGCAACGTCCAGCGCCACCAGCGGCCCGAGCGTCGTGCCGTCACCGTCGCCGTACGTCATGCAGAAGCAGTTGTCGTCCCAGAAGGCGTTGTTGTAGTTCGTGCCGTAGTGGACGCGGTTGTAGGACCCCTTGCCGTCGCCCGCGATGCCGCTGCGGCCGTGCACGTTCTTGTAGTAGTCCCAGGTCACGTCGGTGCCGTACTGCGCGTCCACCGCCGCCGAGGAGCGGTCCGACACCGTGCCCGAACCCCAGTGGTCGTCGGAGTCGGTGAAGAGGGTGGCGGGGGCGCGGCTGACGCAGATGGTGGTGAGGAAGCACAGGTCGGTCTTGTTCTCGGCGTCGCCCGTGTACGTGTCGCCCCGCGTGGGGTCCTTGAGCTGGTACGCCGACCCGGACTGCGTCGTCTGAAGCGGAACCGTGCCGCTGTAGAGGGACTTGCCGTCACCGGACGCCGTCTCGATGCTGTCCCAGGCGTCGATCTGCCGCCCGGTCCCTGCGTCCGTGACCACGGTGCGCGCGACCGGGTTGCCGAGCGTGTCCTGCCCGGTGACCTCGGTGCGCCAGGCCAGCCGGGGCGCGCCGTGCAGCGCGTCGACGACGAGCTGCGGCCTGGCGGTCAGGTGCTTGAGCAACTCCCCGGCGTTCGCGGCGCGCAGCGCGGCGGTGGCGAGATCGGCGGCCTTGGGGGTCTTCACGGCGGGAGTGATGGTCGGCAGCGAAATGGCGCGCCTGGTGGCCCGGTCGGCGCTGCGGTACGACCCGTCGGGCGCGAGGTGGAGCACGAAGTCGCCGCCGAACACGGGAAGCTGACGGTACGTCCGGTCGTAGCGCACATGCCGGCTGCCGTCCGGATCCACGACGACGTCTCGTACGCTCGTGCCCTGCGCCGGTGTCAGGCCCAGGCGGGCGGCCTCGCGCACCAGCACCGCCGCGGCGTCGCGTATCACGGTGGAGCGGCTGGGTCTGGCGGCCGCGTCGGCGGCGGGGGCCGGGGCGAGTGCTGCGGCCAGCAGGGCGGCGGCGGTCGCCGCGGTGCCGGCCGCGGTGAGACGGGAACCTCGGGCAGGCCGTATCCGGCTCATCGGTCTCCTAGGGAAGGCGCCCGGGGGCGCGTGGGGAAGGCAGGGGAGGGGAAACCCCCTGGCGTCCCTCCGATTGAAGGGTCCAGGGCGTGTCATGTCCATGGAGCGGCCGGGGAGATGTGTGAGGGGGAAGAATCGGTTCTGTGAGACTGCCGTTCTTCGTCTACGGGACGCTTCGCCCGGGGGAGCACAACCACGCCCTCTTCCTGCGCGGCCGCACCGGCTTCGAGGAGCCGGGCCGGCTGCGTGGCGCGGTGCTGTACGAAGGGCCCGGCTACCCCTACGCGGTGGCGGACGAGGAAGGCGGCACGGTCACGGGCGAGATCGTCACCGCGCGGCCCGAGGCGTACGACGGTCTGCTCGTCCTGCTGGACCGCCTCGAGGAGTACGTGCCGGGTGATCCGCGCAGCCTGTACGAGCGGGTGCAGCGGGAGGTGACCGCCGCGGACGGCAGGACCGTACGGGCCTGGGTGTACCTGGCCGCACCCGCCGTCGCGGCCCGGCTGCGGCGGCGGGGCAAGCTGATCGGGAGCGGGGACTGGCTGAGCCGGCGGACTGTCGGAAACGGGGTGAGCCCCGGCACGGGGTGCCGGGGCTCACGCGAGGGAACGGAATCGACCGTCAGCCGAAGGCCTTGATCGTGTTCCAGTTCACCGACAGGACGACCTTCACCGCAGCGTTGGTGTTCGTCCGCGACGGGTTGTAGATCCGCGTGTACCCGTCGGAGGCGAAGCGGGCCCAGATGTCGGGGATGCCGTCCGCGTTGATGTCCGGGATGCCGATGGCCGTCGGCACGGCGACATCCGTCCAGCCGGTGCCGTAGGACTCGTCCTTCCCGGTCAGCGAGTTGGCGGCCAGCTTCAGCGACTCCAGGTCGACGCTGCCGGTGACGGCGCCGGGCTTGCCCTGGCGGTCGTACATGTTGCCGTTGTCCAGGTTGCGCCACAGCAGGTCGGGAGTGCCGTCGCCGCTGATGTCGGTCACGTTGACGATCTCCCGGCGGGCCCAGGCGCTGCCCTCCATCAGGGTCGCGGTCTGGAAGGTGGCGCCGGTGTAGCCGGACAGGGTCCAGAACGCGGTGCCGGCCCGCAGCACCAGGTCGGGCAGCTTGTCGCCGGTGATGTCGCCGACGGCCCTGATCTGCGTCCACGTCGAGGGCGCGGGGGCGTTCGACGGGAGGCGGACCTCCAGGCGCTGGGAGACGTCGTAGCTGCCGTAGCCGTCGCCGGGGTACAGGTAGAAGTGCCCGTCGGGGGTGACCGCGAACAGGTCGGTGGAGCCGTCGCCGGGATAGACGTCCTGGTAGTGCGTGATCAGGGCGGCCTTGCCGGTGGCCGGGTCGAACCAGTGGCCCTGCGGGTCGGTCTGCTGGTCCTTCGGCTTGGTGCTGTCGTAGGACGCGGTCAGGCAGTTGTACAGGTCGCCGCCGTCGCCGCCGACGCAGTTGCGCAGGTTGCCGTCGGCGTTGACGATCAGCAGGTCGGGGTAGGGGTCACCGCCGGTGTCCATGGGGCCGTCGGCGGTGTCCCGCGGCGGCACGTAGAAGGTGTAGTCGGTGCGCTGGCTGGCGTTGCCGGCGGCGTCATAGGCGTACACCTGGAGGGTGTTGGGCCCGGCGTGCGCGGGGGACATCGGGTCGACGGTCGCGGTGCCGTTGGTGGCGGTCACGTAGACGGGGTTGTTGCCCTCGAAGGACCAGCGGAACTTCGTCGCGCCCTCGGAGGTGAAGGTCACCGCGCCATGGCCGCCGAACTTGACCGTGGACCAGGTCTGCCCGTCGGGCGTGGCCGCGGGGAAGTCGTCGCTGTCGACGGTGGGCTGCGGCGGGGCGCTGGCGTCGATGTTGAGCCGGCACGGGTCGGTGCCGGGAGGGAAGTACGTGGAGGTCAGGCCGCCGGAGTCCTCCGCGCGCACGTCCCACGAGTAGGTGGTCTTGTCCTCCAGCGGGAACGTGGCGGGCACGGTGTAGGTGGCGGTTCCGCTGGAGTTGGGAGTGACCAGCCAGCCGGACGGGACCGTGCCGCCGGTCTTCCAGAAGCGGAAGCGCAGCTTGCTGAGGTTGCCGTCGGCATCCTTGGCGTTGGCCGACAGCACGATGTTGGTCTTGCCGACGGTCACGCCCGAGCCGCCGACGGAGCAGGTGCCGCCCGGCGTGGTCTTGCCACCGGTGGGCTCGGAGGGCGGCCGGTTGTAGACGACCTCGAGGGTGGCGCTGGTCGCCTGGAACTTGCGCCACGTCTGCACGTCCGACTCGCTGCTCGCGCGCATGCCGAAGGTGATGTTCGACCAGCCGCCGTCGGCGGCCTTCTGCGCGCCGGCCGTGACCGGGAACGCCTCGTAGTCGTCGGGGCAGGAGCTGGAGGACCAGCCGTGCGCGAAGGAGTGGTGGTCCAGCTGCGTGGACCAGCTCGGCTGCTTGTTCCAGGTGGTGCCCGACGAGATGGCCCCGGTCAGCCAGAACTGGAAGTCACGGGTGGTGCAGGACCAGGAGTGGTTGTTGAGCACCTTGAAGGTGGCCTTGGAGACGTCCGCGCCCTCGATGCTGGTGTCGAACTTCATCCGCCAGAAGGAGCGGGCGGTGCCGCCGGTCTCGTTCTCATAGCCGACGCGGGCGTCGGAGGTGCCGGAGGAGAAGTTGGTGCCGTCCCAGAAGCTCGAGTTCGGGTACGGCTTGTAGGCGACGGTCCAGGCGAGCCAGCCGCTGTTCATGGTCGGGTCGACGAACACCGGGAACTTCACGTCGGCGTTCTTGAACAGCCCGGCCTGCGCGGCGTGCAGGTCGAGGCGGGCGGTGCCGGTGCCGTCGCCGGCGAGCTTGACCGGCATGGGGGCGCTGTGCGCGCCGGGCTCGATGCCGCTCAGGCCGGACAGCTTGAGCACGTCGGTGGGGGTGTCGACCGAGGTGTGCGGGGTGCCCTTGCCCTCGTCGAGCTCGGGGTCGCGGCCGGCGGAGTCCCAGGCGAACGGGGTGGGGATGGAGCCGATTTCCTTGCCGGAGCGGTCCTGGACCAGGATGCGGCCGCTGCCGGCGTCGTTGTGGAAGACGGCCGTCTTGGAGCGCAGGCCGTAGGCCACGGTGGCCAGCGCCGGGGACTGCGCGGCCTCCTTGGTCTTGACGATCAGCAGCTGGGCGAAGCCGCCCTCGGCGCGGGCGACGAGCAGCAGGTCGACGCCGGGCAGCACCTCGGAGTACAGGGCGCGCGGGCCGTCGAGCACCGGCTCGGGCAGGGTGCCGGGCCAGGTGTAGGCGACGGTGTGACCTTCGAAGTCGACCTCGGCCAGGACGGTGTCCTGACGGCCGGTCAAAGGCCCAGGCGCGAAGGAGCGGTCGGCGTTACTGTCCTTGCTGCCGCTGGAGAAGCGGACCGGCTGGGCGGGGTTGACCGGCTGGACGCCGAGGCCGCGCGGGGCGTTCTTCACCCGCCGCAGGTGGTTGTCGATCGGTGCCCACTGACCCGTGGCGGTCTTCGCCCGGGCCGGCGTGGCCGTGATTCGGGTGCGCAGCTGGCCGTCCGGCTGGGCCCACGTCTGGGAGGTGGCCGTGGTGGCCGTCTCGACGAGGACCGGCTTGTGGGTGCGGCGGGCCTCGGCCTGGGCGTCGGCTTCGTCGCGCGGGCCGGTGGCGGCCTGGCGGGCGCGGGTGGCCTTGTCCGCCTGCGGTGGTGAGGCGTCGTCGGGTTGCCACCAGGGCAACAGTGCGGCGGTCAGGGCGGCCAGGGCAAGGCCGAGGGTGACAGCCAGCCTGGTGCGCGTGCGCACAAAGGGGCTGAGAAAACGAGGCGGCGCGGACACGGCGGCGTTCTACTCCCGTGTGGACCAGGTGGATACGGACAGCACGAACAGCCCCGGTCGGCGGGCCGCGGGGCAGAGTTGCGCACACGATCACATGAACGTCACGTCAGGTCCACATATGAAGTGTTTATGAAGTTGTGACGAACGAATGGGGTGGCGTTGACTCGGCTTTGACCGTGCCTCAAGTGCGGCTTTTGGTCACCTGAAGTGCGGTCATAGGCATGGGTAATCACGATCTTGCCGACTTGTCCTGAAGGTGAGTGTCAGTCAGGTCTCGTCCTGTGGTGCAGATCACACAACACTCGGGAACCATCTCGGACGGATCTTGAAACCTGCGGGGGTCATGACAGAAGGTGCGGATTCCATCTGTCGTTTTTCTTTGCATGCCTTGGTGGGGTCGACGCGTATGCGCGCTCAAAGTCCACCGTCATGGCTGAGGCGGTCGCGCCCAGCGATGACGGAGTCACAACGACGGCGCCGCCGGCAAGGCCGCGCGGCGACCGTCCTTTTGTTGTCCACGGCCTTGTTGGTGAGCAGTCTCGGCACGGAGGCATGGGCGATACCCGGCCCCGGCATGGCCCGGGAGGAGGTCAAGCTCCCCGACCTGCCGAAGCCCACGGCGGTTCCGCAGGACCAGGAAGCCGAGAAGAACCTCACCACCGCGCCCGAGGTGCCCGTCGACCCGTACGCGCCGACCGCCGTCACGCCCTGGGCGGAGGATCAGGGTGTCGCCAGTCTGACGCCGGACGCTCAGCCCGGCACCACGGTCGCCGTCGGGAACCTGCCGGTCGCGATCGGTGTGCCCGCGGGCACCGATCCGACGGCGATCGACGGAGACTGGCAGGTCAAGCTGGCCGCTCCGACCGCGTCGCAGGACGCGAACGTCTCCGGCATGATCATGAAGGTCACGCCGCCGGCCGACGCCGACCCGACCGCGCAGGTCACGATCGACGTCGACACCACCGGCTTCGAGGACCTGTACGGCCCGCAGGCCGCCGACCGCTTCGGCCTGGTCCTGCTGCCCAACTGCGTCATGGACGCGCCCGACACCGGTGACTGCGCCACCGACAGCGGTGTGACCACCATGTCGGGCAAGAAGGACAAGCAGCCCGAGCGGCTGCGCAGCACCGTCAAGGTGGTCCCCGCCGACAAGGCGCCCACCCGGACCAAGTCCGCGAAGAAGGCCTCGCAGCGCAAGATCCTCACCGGTTCCGTGCCGGTGAGGAACCTGCTCGGTGGTGACGCGGGCACCGCCAAGTCCGGCGCCCGAACGGCGGCCTACCACACCGGTGAAGTCCTGCCGGCGGTGGACGCCTCCGGTCCGCAGGTCATCGGCGCGATGGACACCGGCTCCTCCCCCTCCGGCGACTTCACGGCCACCCCGCTGCTGTCGTCCGGCTCCTGGGCGGCCGGATCCTCCTCCGGTGCGTTCACGTACTCCTACGACGTGCAGGTGCCGCAGACCGCCGGCGGCCTGATGCCGAAGATCTCGCTGGGCTACTCCTCGCAGTCGGTCGACGGCCGTACCTCCGCCACCAACAACCAGGCCTCCTGGATCGGTGACGGCTGGGACTACAACCCGGGCTCGATCACCCGGACCTACGTCAACTGCCGTCAGGACTCCAAGAAGTCCGGCTCGAACAACGCCACGCACCGCACCGCGGACCTGTGCTGGGGTTCGATGAACGCGACGCTGTCGCTGGGCGGCATGACCACCGAGCTGGTCTGGGACAAGGACCAGGGCAAGTGGTTCACCGCCAACGGTGACGGCTCGAAGATCGAGCGGCTCACCGACTCCGGCAACGGCAACGGCGCCCGCAACGGCGAGTACTGGGTCGTCACCACCCGGGACGGCACCCGCTACTACTTCGGCCTGAACAAGCTGCCCGGCTGGTCCGACGGCCAGTCGACCACCGACTCGGTGCTGACCGTGCCGGTGTACGGCAACCACGAGGGCGAGGACTGCTACAAGGCCGGCGACTGGGTCCACTCCGCGTGCACCCAGGGCTGGCGGTGGAACCTCGACTATGTCGAGGACATCCACGGCAACGCCATGTCCCTGTGGTGGAAGAAGGCGCAGAACTACTACGCCCGCAACTTCGACTTCAAGGCGCCGGTCGTCTACGACCGGGACGGCTGGCTCGACCACATCGACTACGGCCAGCGCAAGGACACCCTGTTCTCCGCGACGGCCCCGGCCCGCGTGACCTTCAAGGTGGACGAGCGCTGCCTGCCCGAAGGCACGCTGACCTGCTCGGACACCAACTTCGAGGACAAGGACCCGGGCAAGTACCGCATCTGGTACGACACCCCGGCCGACCTGAACTGCAAGCAGGTCACCTCCACCTACACACGCAAGTGCTGGAACGCCGGCCCCTCCTTCTGGAGCCGCAAGCGTCTGGTGCAGATCCAGACCTCCGCACAGCGCCGTACCGACACCACCGCACGCCAGGTGGTGGACCAGTACAACCTCAAGCACAGCTTCCCCGTCCTGAAGACCGGCCCGAACACCGCGCTGTGGCTGGAGTCGATCCAGCGCACCGGCTTCGGCCGCAACGGCACCACGGACCGCAGCGTCACCATGAACGCGGTGCGCTTCGAGTCCAACGCCGAGGACATGCCCAACCGGGTGATGCGCCCCAATGACCCGCGCCCCGGCTTCTCCCGGCTGCGTGTCGCGCGCGTCATCAACGAGTACGGCGGCGAGACCGTCGTCACCTACAAGAAGCCCGAGGGTGACTGCGCGACCGGCACCAACCTGCCCGGCAAGAGCGACACCGCGGCGCTGAAGTCCAACACGCGCCTGTGCTACCCGGCGTTCTGGAACCCCGACCCCGAGGTCGAGGACATCGACTGGTTCCACAAGTACGTCGTGGACTCCATCGAGGAACTCCCCAACGTCGACGGAGCGTTCGCGACCAAGACGGCCTACCAGTACAAGAACGCGGGCTGGAAGCTCGCCGACGCCGAGTTCACCAAGAAGTCCACGCGCACGTACTCGCAGTTCGCGGGGTTCGAGCAGACCACGGTGATCACCGGTGCCGACGACGCGTCGATCGGCTCCAAGCGGTCCAAGGCCGTCACCCGTTACTTCCGCGGCATGGGCGACACCGTGTCGGTGAAGGACATCGAGGGCAACGAGATCGCCAAGGACCGCGAGCCGTTCGCGGGCCGGATCGCCGAGGAACTCGACTACGACAACGCCGACGACCCCGACACGGCGTGGGTCTCCCGCTCCGTCACCGTCCCGGAGGCCACCGAGCTGGCCCACCGCGACCGTGACGACGGCCTGGACCCGCTGCGCGCCTGGCGCGTGACCGAGCCGGACGAGATCGCGTACACCAAGTCCTCCACCACGAACACCGACGACAACCGGCCCGAGCGGATCGTCAAGACGCACACCACCTACGAGTCGACCTACGGTCTGCCCGTGCTGGTGGAGTCCCTCGGCGACACCGGCCGCAGCGGCGACGAGTCGTGCACCAAGTCGGAGTACGTCCACAACACCGCCAAGAACCTGATCGGTCTGACCCGGCAGGTCCTGGTCTCCCCGACCACCTGTGCGGCGGCGGACTTCAGCAACCTCGCCACGCTCAGCAGCGGTCTGCGCACCGCCTACGACGGCCAGGCCTACGGCGCCGCGCTCGACGACACCACCAAGGGCGAGGCGTCCGAGACCTGGTCCATCAACGGTGACGGCACCGGCTGGCAGTCCGACGGCACCACCGAGTTCGACGCCGTCGGCCGCGTCACCCGCACCACGGACCAGGACCACAAGACCTCGGGTCTGATCACCTACGAGCCGTCCACCGGCCAGGTCTTCAAGGTGACCGAGACCAACGCGGTCGGCCACTCCGAGACCCGGGAGATCGAGCCGGGCCGGGGCACCACCACGAAGACGACCGACGCCAACAACCACGTCTCCCAGGCCGAGTTCGACCCGCTGGGCCGCCTCGAGAAGGCCTGGGCCGCGGACCGCGCCCCGTCCGACACGGCCGTGCCGGACTTCCGCGCCGTCTACACGGTGCCGGAGTACAAGGAGAACGAGGACCGCAAGCCCTCCTACGTCACCACCTACACCCGCGGCTACAATGACCGCATCGAGACCTCCGTCACCCTCTACGACGGCCTCGGGCGGGAGCGGCAGCAGCAGGAGCAGGCGGACGGCGGCGGCTGGCTGATCACCGACACGCTGTACAACAGCTCCGGTGAGGTCTGGCAGACCAACAACGCCTACCTGACCTACCAGGCCACGCCGGGCGAGCTGTTCACCCCGGACGCCGACACGCAGGTCCCCAACATCACGCGTTACACCTACGACGGCTCCGGCCGCGTGCTGCAGGAGACCCCGGTCCTCAAGGTCGCGGACCCGCAGACCGGCACGGTCAGCTCGCAGGAAGTCCCGGAGCGGGCCACCAAGTACCAGTACGGCCTGGACTGGTCGAAGGTCGACAACCCGACCGGCGCCTCCGACTACCGCGTCTACACCGACGCCCTCGGCCGCACCTCCCGGGTCGACACCTTCAACCCGGACGCGCCCGGCGGCTTCACGTCGATGAAGTACGAGTACGACGCGCGCGGCATGCTCGTGAAGGCGACCAACTCGGCCGACTCCACGCACCCGTGGACATGGACGTACGACCACCGTGGCCGGACGCAGACCGCGACCGACCCGGACACGGGCACGACGCGGACCACCTACGACAACCACGACCGCGTTCTCACCACGACGAACGCACGCAACATCACCGTCTGGAACGGCTACGACCAGCTGTCGCGGCCGACCGAGCAGCGCCTGAACGACGCGAGCGGCACCCTGCTCAGCCAGTTCACCTACGACCTGGCGCCCGGCGGCAAGGGCATGCCCTACACCGCCACCCGCTACACCGACGGTGACGCCTACACCCAGCAGGTCGACGGCTACAACAAGGACTACCAGCCGACCTCGACCACGCTGACCCTGCCGGACACCCTGGCCACCGCCTGGGGCCTGGACAAGTCGTACTCGTACTCCTACAAGTACAGCGACAACGGCATGCTCGAGGAGTCGACCCTGCCGAAGATCGGCAAGCTCGCCTCCGAGAAGCTGGTCGTCCGCTACAACCAGGACGGCAAGCCGCTCTCCATCTCCGGCAAGGACTGGTACGGCTCCGAGACCGTCTACGACCCCTACGGCCAGGTGCTGCGCTCCACGCTCGGCGCCCAGCCCTACCGGGTGTGGACGCAGAACACGTATGACGAGTCCAGCGGTGAGCTGAAGGACCAGCAGGTCTACCGGGAGAAGGGCGCCACCAACGGCGGCGACACCTCCCTGCTCCCCGGCAACCTCGTCTCGAAGCGGTCGTACACCTACGACCCGGCCGGCAACGTCACCTCCATCTCGGAGTCGGCGACCGGTATCGAGGAGCGGCAGTGCTTCGCGTACAACCCGCTGGGTGAGCTGAAGACGGCGTGGACGGCGAAGGACCTCACCTCCAAGCCCGACACCGCCTGCGCGAGCACCAAGAACACCGACGGCACGCTGAACGTCGCCGCCGGCAAGGACAACTCCGGCTACTGGCAGGAGTACGAGTACGACCTGCTCGGCAACCGCACCAAGCTGACCGAGAAGGACCTCACCGGCACCACCGCCAAGGACGCCACGACCACCTACGCCTACGGCAAGGCCGACGGCACCCAGCCGCACACGCTGACCAAGGTGTCCAAGACCTACACCACGCCGGCCGGCGCGCAGG
The DNA here is from genome assembly GCF_055639175.1 of Streptomyces sp. NPDC107546. NCBI lineage: Bacteria > Bacillati > Actinomycetota > Actinomycetes > Kitasatosporales > Streptomycetaceae > Streptomyces > Streptomyces sp. NPDC107546. Next base: position 33,060 of record NZ_JBVKBA010000011.1, read on the forward strand.
TCAAGGCCGAGGCGGAGCGTCTGTACGAGCTCACCGGCGACACCAAGACGATCACCTCGCTCCAGAACGGTGACAAGCAGTCGCTGAGCTGGACCTACGACGGCAAGATCGACCGCATCACCGGCGCGGGCAGCGGCGGCAAGACCCCGTACGTGGGCCTCGCCGACAAGTGCCTCGACCTCAAGGGCGGCCTGGCCGTGGCCGGTACGGCGATCCAGCTGTACCAGTGCAACGGCTCCATCGCCCAGAACTGGCGCTTCAGCCCCACCCCGGGCGGGACCAACCCCGACCAGGGCACGCTGAACGTCTACGACAAGTGGTGCGTCCAGCCCGCCGGCAACACCGCCGGGTCGGCCGTCCAGCTGCAGAAGTGCGACGGCTCGGCCGGCCAGGAGCTCAAGCGGAACGCGTCCGGCCAGCTGACCCACGTGGCCTCGGGTCTGTGCCTGGCGGTCCAGGGCGCCAACTCGGCGAACTCGACCCCCATCGTGCTCGCCACCTGTGACGGCACCAAGGCCGAGCAGCTGTGGGCGCCGCAGAACGACACCCGTTACATCTACGGCCCCGGCGGCGAGCAGCTGCTGACGATCAAGGGCAAGCAGGCCACGCTGTCCCTGGGCGAGGCGGAGGTCACCGTCCAGAAGGGCGGCGTCCTGGTCAACACCCAGCGCACCTACGACGCCCCCGGCGGCGCGGTGATGCGGTACGCCTACGGCACCGCCAGCGAGAAGCTGGTCGCCATCACCGGCGACCACCAGGGCAGCCCGTACGCCGAGGTCGCCCTCGACGGCGGGATGTCGGTCCGCATCCGCAAGCAGGACCCGTTCGGCAACCAGCGCGGCGCCGACACGACCGGCACCAACCGGCAGGCGCACACCGGGTTCCTCGGCGCCACCGACGACAACGCCTCGGGCTTCGTCGGGCTGGGAGCGCGGTTGTACGACCCCGTGGTGGGCCGCTTCCTGTCCGCCGACCCGCTGCTGGACCTGAACGACGTCCTGCAGTCCAACGGGTACGCCTACTCGCACAACAACCCGGTGACGTACGCGGACCCGACGGGCGAGTCCATCGCCCTGACCGCTTCCGAGCGGGCCGCGGCCCTCGCGGGCGCGGGTCTGTCGGCGGCGCAGGTCGCGCAGGCGCAGGCGATGCAGGGCAAGTCCCTCACCTCGGTGATCCTCGCCGTGGCGTGGGAGACGCTGAAGGACTTCATCGGCATCAACGACGCCATCGCCTGCTTCGGCGGTGACATGTGGTCCTGCATGGGCATCGTGATCGACGCCATCCCGTGGGGGAAGCTCGGCAAGATCCCGGCGGTGATGAAGGCCGTCAAGCGCACCATCAAGGCGGTCGAGTCCTTCCGCGTGGCCAAGAAGGCGGCGGAGCTGGTCCTGAAGGCGGCGAAGGCGGCCGAGAGGGCAGCGCTACGGGCGAAGAAGCTGGCGATCGAGCGAGCGAAGAAGCTCGCGGCGCAACGGGCGAGGAAGAAGGCGGCGGAGGAAGCAAGACGCACCGCCGACAAGGCCCTCGACCTCGCCAAGAAAACCGGCAACCCACGCCAGAAGCACGCCGCGGCCGAGGCAGCCCCGAAGGTGTCCTCGCACTCCCACGGAGGCGGCGGCGACTCCCATCCGGGAGGCAAGGCCGGCGGCTCCTCCAAGAGCAAGGGAGGAACCAGCGGCAGCGGCGGCTCCGGCAAGGCCGAGGGCGGCGGTGGCTCCTGCCCGATCAACAACAGCTTCGTGCCCGGCACCAAGGTCCTCATGGCCGACGGCACCACGAAGCCGATCGAGCAGGTCAAGGCCGGTGACAAGGTCGTCGCGACCGACCCGAAGACGGGCGAGACCCGGATCGAGACGGTCACGGCCGCGATCCTGGGCCACGGCCTGAAGCACCTCGTCAAGGTCACGATCGACGTCGACGGCAAGAAGGGCACGAAGACGGCCCAGGTCACCGCGACCGACGGCCATCCCTTCTGGGTACCGGAGCTGCACGCCTGGATCAAGGCCACGGACCTGAAGTCCGGCGAGTGGCTGCGGACCAGTGCGGGCAAGCAGGTCCAGATCACCGCGGTGGAGCGGTGGACGAGCCGTGGGGCGACCGTCCACAACCTCTCGGTCGGCGATGTCCACACGTACTACGTGCTGGCGGGTGCGTCGGCGGTCCTCGTGCACAACTGCGCTGGGGGATTCGACGCCTCCGGTGCCGCATGTTCCTGCGCGAGTCCTCGCCCGGCCGTCTGGGAGATCGACGCCATCCAGCACCCGGACAGTGCCATTCACGCTGCTGAAGAGGGCGGCGACGGCATGATGGTCACCCTGGACCGACCCGGCGCCGACGACCGGCGTGCGGACAACCTCCGGGGAATTCCCACCCGACCAGGACAGGACCGGGACGAGTTCCCGCCGGCGATGTTCAAGGAAGGCCAGGGTGCCCACGTCAAGCACATCGGCGCAGGTGACAACAGAGGCGCCGGCTCGTCAATGAAGAACCAGTTGGTTGACATTCCCGACGGCGGAAGGGTATTGATTCGCATCGTCAGTCTCGACTACATCCTGGGGAATCCGTAGTGGATCGCTTGCTGGACATCGCGAGCCCGGCCCTCTCGGGCGACGAGCCCAGAGCGGAGGACATGTCGGGCCTCGGGTCCATCGGCAGCGACCTGCTGCAGATGCTCAGTGAGCGCAACGGCTTCTACGCCTTCGAGTCCGCTCTGCATGTGTTCGCCTCGGCCGAGCGCATGCGGAGCGGGTACTCGATCGGTTCCTGGAACGACAGGAACCGGTGGCTTGATGCCTACGGGGCGCTCCAGCCGAATCTCGTCTTCTTCGCCGAGGACGTTTTCGGAGGCCAGTTCGGAACGGACGGTACGGGCATCTACTCGTTCAACCCGGAAACGGCCAAGCTCACGGAGTTGGCCTCGTCGCTGCCGGACTGGACGGAGCGCGTGCTCGACGATTACGCGTATCTGACCGGCTACCCAGTGGCTCATGAATGGCAGAGCCGGCACGGAGCAATTCCGGTCGGCCACAGGCTGATTCCGAGGATCCCCTTCGTGTTCGGCGGGAATTACGACGCCGACAACATGGTCCTCACCGAATCGGCCGCTGCCATGAGGTACTGGGGTGGTATCGCGAACGCGATCGCAAGGGTGTCGGACGGAGCGCAGTTGCGATTCGACCCCTCGGTCGTGGAGCGCATCCGCTGTGCCGCCGATGGGCCGGACGGACCACGGGTCTGCCGGTGCTACCCGTCGGCCGGTGATCCGGACGACAGCCACCCGTAGCTCCCATACGACAGCCGGAGACCTCGTCGAAGAGGCCTCCGGCTGTCTGCTGCACGGGTGCTGAACACGATCAGCATTGCCAGAGGAAGGAGCCTTCCCCACAGGGCGTGCAGGCGAAGGCGTACCCTCGGCCCCCTCCGCCGAAGTTCAGCGATGTCCGATGGTCGTGTCCTTCTTCCAGCTGAGCCACAAAACCCATCGCGCGGCCACATGAAGGACACGCGGGAGTCTCGTCGGCCTGCAGCCACGACGGAGTCCCGGCCAACTGGCCGAGGACATCCTGCTCGGGGCGTCCATGAGCCTCAGCCCAACGACGTCGCGCGGCATCATAAGAAGCCCCGTCGTCCATCGCCGTGCGGTCAATGCCACAGGTCTCGCGAGACAGAGTCTCGCCCTCCGTCGGAACCGCGGCGGCCGTGAGACCGGAGAAGGGCAAGACAAGCGCCCGGTTGCCGCCGGTGAGTGGATCCCATTCCTCACACAGCCCTGGATCGTTCTGACACATGAAGACGGACAGGAGGTACTGCGGCGTATCCGCGGCTGACGCGGAGCCTTGGGCCCCGAGGGTATCGATCGGCAGCTGCGCGATGAACATCATCGGTCCGGAACATGTGGCGCAGCGAGGCCACTCGAAGGCGTCGGGTACCAGGGGAATCCCGCCGGTGCGTGCTCCCGGGGCCCGATCGTCGACCTGGCCGGCATATGTCATCAGGGTCGGCATGGCCGAGAGCTTAGTGCCGGGTGTACTGGTACCGAACCCTGGCCAGCGCGGTATGGCCGCCGAAATCGAGCAAGTCGTCGGCGGCGCGTACTTCCCCCTCAGGGAATGGCTCAGCTGCTCAGCGTCTTCGTCGAGACCGGGGGACGAGTGATCGCCACAGGCATGGGCTGGATGTGGGAGCCGGGCTCCACCTGCGAAGAAGCGCTGGAACCGGCGATCTGCGCGAATCGCCCGTTGATCTGCCGGTACTCGCGCCCGGGGCTTGAGCCCTGGCCGCGTAAGTCCTGAGCAAACGAGCGGCCTCGAGCCCGGACATCTCCGGACCCGAGGCCGTTCACGTGCGAGGTGTCTCTGAGACGCTCTGCCGACCAGGGCACGGCGCAGTGTGGCCGGGCCCTCGGCGTGGCGTACGGCATGGAAGACGACCAACTCCTCGATAACGGCTCCGAGTCGGTCAACGGGAGCTGGGCTCGGGAGCCTCCGGGTCCTCGTCGAACAGATCCTCCGCCCGTTCGACCGTGCCGGCACGGTCGAGCCAGTCGTCGAGGCGGGCAAGGTCGGTGCAGGCGGTGATGCGCTCGCGTACGGCGTCGGAGACCGGGAGCCCACGCACTTCCAGGACGCGCAGAACGCCCTGGGCCTTGCCCTTGGCCTCGCCCTTCGCCTCGCCCTTCGCCTCACCGTCCAGGTAGGCCTCCTCGAAGACCGTGCCCCTGCCCGGGAAGTAAGTGACGACCATCTTCTCCAGCTCCCTCCACGTCTCACGGGCCGGAGTGTCCTCCAGGCCGATTTCCACCAGTTCCGACCAGTACTTGGCCGTTGCTTTGTCGAACGACCGCATTCCGCGCGCCAGCAGTTCCAGTATGGGCGCGATGTCCTCGCTTTCGCTGTGCACGATGACACTGAGCGTCGCCAGCGCCGGCTGCCGCGCCACCTCCGACTCGTCGGTGATCCGCGCGACCGTGTCCGGTCCGAGGACGAAGGGACGGGTGACCTGGGTCTTCCAGGGGCCGACGCGGCACTCGAACGGCCCGGCCGCCCACGTCGCGGTGGAGCGGTTGCGACAGACGGCGACCAGCAGCACCGGCAGCTCGAACTTGGCGTACAGGTAGCTCACGTAATAGGCCCAGTTGGTCCCCTTGTCGGGAGACCGTCTGGTCTGGGCCTCGATGGCGAGCAGAAAGCCCTCGCCGTCGGACGGCTCGACCTTCAGCACCGTGTCCACACGGCGCTCCAACGGTTTGATCTCCGTCGCGTCGGGGGTGATCGGTTCGATGTCCGCCTTCACGGGCGGCGGCAGCCCCAACGCCTCGAAGACGGGAGCGAGGACCTCCGGATGGTCCTGGAAGATCCGGTGGGAGGTCTCATGGGTGGCGGTGACCATGCGCACAGCCTTGGCGAAGCGCAGGCACGGCTGCCGGGCGACGGAGAGGCGTTCACTCTTTCGAGTAACGGAAAAACGATCAGGCGACTGTGATCAGTTCACCACACCGCCTTGCCCCGCAAGCTTCTCCGGCCGTCCTCAGATGCATGCGTGCGTCGCCCGTGTGGGCTACCACCCCGTGCGCCCCCGCGCACCGTCGCGCCGCGCCACCTAGGGTCCCGGCCATGACCGATAGCGACCTCACCCGGCGGCGTGCGCTCATGCTGGGCGGTGCCGCCGCGGGTGCCGTCCTGGGGCTTGGGACCGGCGCCTGCTCGTCCTCCCACCGGCACGCGCCGGATGCCCACAAGGCACCCGACGCGGAGCTGTGCGTGCTCAACCCGAGCGTCACACAAGGGCCGTACCACCTGGCCGACGCGCCCTTCCGCAGGGACATCACGGAGGGCAAGCAAGGGGTCCCGCTCACCGTACGGCTCACCGTGCGCGACCAGCCCCACGCCTGCGCCCTCCTGAAGGACGCGGCCGTCGAGATCTGGCAGTGCGACGCCTGGGGCTACCACTCCGGCTTCCCCGGCCTGCAACCGGGCGGCACGGCACCCGCCGAGAGCCACTTCAGCGGCACCGCCCCCACGACGTACCTGCGCGGCTTCCAGACCACCGGCGCCGACGGCGTCGTCGAGTTCACGACGATCTTCCCCGGCTGGTACACGGGGCGCGCCCCGCACCTCCACGTCAAGGTGCACACCGGCGGCAAGAAGACCGCCGGCACCTACAAGGGCGGCAGGGTCAACTGGACCGGGCAGCTCTTCCTCCCCGACAGCGACGCCGACGCGGTGTACGCGAAGGCCCCGTACACCCAGCACACCGGCACCCGTACCCGGCTCGTGCACGACCCGGTCTACCGCGGGGGTGGTGCCAGGGACGGGCTGATGACGGTCACCGGGGACGCCGAGACGGGCCTCGTCGCGACGCTGACCGTCGGCATCGACCCGACCCGGGAGGACACCGCAGCGGGCGGCTCGCCCACCTCCCCCCTGCCGAGCAGCGCTTCGGCCGACAGCTCGCCACCGCCGGACAGCGCGGCGAGCGCGTCCCGTCCGCCCACCTCCGACCTCACTCCACCGAGCCCTGGCCCAAGCGCTCCAGCCGTACCGCGCACACCTTGAACTCGGGCATGCGGGAGGTGGGGTCGAGGGCCGGGTTGGTCAGCGTGTTGGCGCGGCCCTCGCCCGGCCAGTGGAACGGCATGAAGACGGTGTCGGGCCGGATGGCACGGCTGATCCGCGCGGGCGCGACGGCCCGTCCCCGCCGCGACACCACCGCGACCGCGTCCCCCTCCGCCGCGCCGAGCCGCTCCGCCAGCCGCGGGTGCATCTCCACGAACGGCCCGGGCGCGGCGGCGTTCAGCTCCGCGACACGCCGCGTCTGCGCCCCCGATTGGTACTGCGCCACCACGCGGCCGGTGGTCAGCAGCACCGGGTACGCGTCGTCGGGTTCCTCGGCGACCGCCCGGTAGGACACGGCGGCGAACCGGGCCCGTCCGTCCTCGGTGGCGAACCGGTCGAGGAAGAGACGGGGGGTTCCGGGGTGGACGCCGGGCGCCCGTTCGCCGGAGGGGGGCGTCGGGACGTCGTGGTCCGCCGGGTCGTCGGGGAGCACGTCCAGCGAGGCGTCCTCGCCCTCCTCCGAGTGGTTCATTGCGCTGTCGGCCGGTGCCGGGCACGGCCAGAACACCCCGTTCTCCTCCGCCAGCCTGCGGTAGGTGATCCCGGAGTAGTCCGCCGGACCGCCCGCGCTGGCTCGGCGCAGTTCCTCGAAGACCTCCTCCGGGTCCGTGGGGAAACCCTTCTCCACGCCCAGGCGGGCGGCGAGTTCGTGCATGACCTCCAGGTCGCTGCGCACCCCGGGCGGCGGGGTCAGCGCGCGGCGGCGCAGCAGGACCCGGCCCTCCAGGTTGGTCGTCGTGCCCGTCTCCTCCGCCCACTGCGTGACCGGCAGCACCACGTCCGCCAGTTCCGCCGTCTCGGACAGCACCACGTCGCAGACGGCGAGGAAGTCCAGCGAGCGCAGCCGGTCCTCGATGTGCGCGGCGCGCGGGGCCGACACCACCGGGTTGGAGCCCATGAGCAGCAGTGTGCGGATGTCCGTGCCGAGGGCGTCGAGGAGTTCGTAGGCGCTGCGGCCCGGGCCCGGCAGGGAGTCCGGGTCCACGCCCCACACCTCCGCCACGTGCCGGCGCGCCGCCGGGTCGGTCAGCTTGCGGTAGCCGGGCAGCTGGTCGGCCTTCTGGCCATGTTCCCGGCCGCCCTGCCCGTTGCCCTGCCCGGTCAGACACCCGTAGCCGGACAGGGGGCGGCCCGCGCGCCCGGTGGCCAGGCACAGGTTGATCCACGCACTCACCGTGTCCGTACCCTTGGACTGCTGCTCGGGCCCGCGCGCGGTCAGCACCATCGCGTTCTCCGGCGCGCAGAACAGCCGTACGGCCTCCCGGAGTTGCGGAACGGACACCCCCGTGATCCGCTCCACGTACTCCGGCCAGTGCGCCATCGCCGCCGCCCGCGCCTCCTCCCAGCCGCTGGTGCGCTCCCGGATGTACGCCTCGTCCGTGCGCCCCTCGGCGACCACCAGGTGCAGCAGGCCGAGCGCCAGCGCGAGGTCCGTGCCCGGGCGCGGCGCCAGGTGCAGATCCGCGTGCTCGGCCGTCCGCGTCCGCCGCGGGTCGACGACGATCAGCGTGCCGCCGTTCTCCTTGAGCTCCGTCAGGTACCGCAGTGCCGGCGGCATCGTCTCGGCGAGGTTGGAGCCGACGAGGATCACGCAGCCCGTCTTCGGGATGTCCTCCAGCGGGAACGGCAGCCCCCGGTCGAGCCCGAACGCCTTCGTCCCCGCGGCCGCCGCGGACGACATGCAGAACCGCCCGTTGTAGTCGATCTGCGAGGTGCCGAGCACCACCCGGGCGAACTTCCCGAGCGTGTACGCCTTCTCGTTCGTCAGCCCGCCCCCGCCGAACACGCCGAGCGCGTCCGGCCCGTGTTCCGCCCGCGCGCGCGAGAGGGCGCCGGCGATACGGTCCAGCGCCTCCTCCCAGGTGGCAGGCCTGAGCTCGCCCCCGGACCGCACCAGCGGCGACGTCAGCCGCACCCGTGACGACAGCACCTCGGGCGCCGTACGGCCCTTGCCGCACAGCGCGCCCCGGTTCACCGGGAAGTCGGCACGCTCGGCCACCTCGACGCCCCCTTCGGGCGTGGCGTTCAGGTTCATCCCGCACTGCAGGGCGCAGTACGGGCAGTGGGTGGGCGTCGAGGTGGTCTGCATGCCGCTCAGCGTGCGTCGGGCGTGTTACACACCGGGACGCCGCCCGTTACACGGCAGGGACCAGGACCTCCCCGCCGGCCCCGGGGCGCCGTGAGGTCCGCAGCCCCGTGCCCCCGCCAGCGCCTTCGTGACGCCCTGCTCCTTCGGCCCGAGGAACGTCGGGTCCGGGTGGAACAGCGCGTCCAGGGCCGCCTTGCCCGCCGCGAAGACCTCCCGGGTGCCGCCGTAGTACCAGGTCGCGTCGTGCTTGTCGTCCACCCCGACGCCGTACGACGTCACGCCCGCCGCCCGGCACAGGGCGACCGCGCGGCGGATGTGGAAGCCCTGGCTGACCAGGACGGCCCGGTCGACACCGAAGATCTTCTTGGCCCGGACGCAGGAGTCCCAGGTGTCGAAGCCGGCGTAGTCGGTCACGACCCGTTCGCGCGGTACGCCGTGCCGCGCCAGGTACGCGCGCATCGCGTCCGGCTCGTCGTAGTCCTCGCGGCTGTTGTCCCCGGTGACCAGGACGACCTTGATCCGGCCCGCCCGGTACAGGGCCGCCGCCGCGTCCAGGCGATGGGCGAGGTACGGCGACGGCTCGCCGCCCCACAGGCCCGCGCCGAAGACGACGGCGACCTCGGTGCGCGGCACGTCCGCGGTGGTGCGCAACCGGTCGGCCGTGGTCAGGTACAACCAGGTGGCCGGCAGCAACGCCAGTACGCACAGCGCGGCCAGGACCTGAACGGCCCTGCGCTGTCCGGCGCGCGTGCGCGGCAGCCTCGGTCTGCGGATCTTCATGCCCGGCATGCAAGGAGGGACGCGGCGAACGGCCATCCGGTTCGCGCACCGCTCGCGACCGCCCTCACACCCTCCGCGTCCGCGCCGTGAAGCGCCGGAAAACAACCCGGTCACGGCCGCGCAACGGCGCGGCAACCTGCTGCCGCCAGGATCGGTGCATGACGGCGCCGAACCTTCCACCCGAAGAGTCCCCCCTGCGCCCCGGCGGCCGGCCGCCCCGTGGCGCCCACCTCGACAGTACGGCGCAGCTCATGAACCGGATCACCAGCCAGCTCGGCAGTCAGCTCAGCCTCGTCTCGCTCGACGGCAGCCGGCGTCCCGCCCCGCCCGCGCTCGTCCTCGTGGCGCACGGCAGCCGCGACCCGCGCGCCCTGGCGACCGTGAGGACCCTCATGGAACGGGTCCGCGAGCTGCGCCCGCACCTGCCGGTGCGCCTCGGGCACATCGAGCTGAACGAGCCGCTGCTGCCCGACACCCTCGCCTCCCTCGGCGACGCTCACGCCGTCCTCGTACCGCTGCTGCTCAGCCGCGGCTACCACATCAAGCAGGACATCCCCGAGGCGGCGGCAGCGGCGCGCGCCCACACGCGCGTGGCGGCCCCGCTCGGCCCGCACCCGCTCCTCGTCGAGACCCTGTACGCCCGGCTGGTCGAGGCCGGCTGGCCGGCCGGCATGAGCGACGCCCGGCGCCGTGCCGGCGCGGTGGTGCTGGCCGCCGCCGGCTCCCGCGACCCGGAATCCGCCCTCGACACCCGCCGCACCGCCCAGCTCCTCGCCGAACGCCTCGGTGTCCCCGTCGTGCCCGCCTACGCCTCCGCCGCCGCGCCCACCGTGCCCCAGGCGGTCCGCGCGCTGGCCGCCCGCGGCCGCCACCGGGTCGCCGTCGCCTCGTACTTCACCGCCCCCGGCCGCTTCCACACGGAGTGCGCCGAGGCCGCCCCGTGGATCGCGGCGGCCCCTCTCGGCGACCACGCGGCCATGGCCCGCCTGGTCCTGCACCGCTACGACCAGGCCCTCGCGACCCCAGAGGCGGCCACGGAACCCGCGCTGGCATCGGCCTGAAGCACGCCGGACGCTCCGGTGAGAAACGGACGACGACATCCCGATTGTCCGTGGCTGCGATTACTGTCAGGTCATGGACGGGATCGCACCGAAGGCCCACGAGACCCCCACACGCTGCGAGAACGGTTCGGCGTACGACGCCTCGGACACCGAGCGCTGGGCCGTCGAGCCCGACAAACGCCCCGGCCGCACCGCCTTCCAGCGCGACCGCGCCCGCGTGCTGCACTCGGCCGCGCTGCGCCGTCTGGCGGGCAAGACCCAGGTCGTCACCCCCGGCACGAGGAGCGAGGCCTGGGACGCCAGCCCCCGCACCCGGCTCACCCACTCGCTGGAATGCGCCCAGGTCGGCCGCGAGCTCGGCGCCGCCCTCGGCTGCGACCCCGACCTCGTGGAGGCCGCCTGCCTCTCCCACGACCTCGGCCACCCGCCCTTCGGGCACAACGGCGAACAGGCGCTGAACGAGTTCGCTCACGACTGCGGCGGCTTCGAGGGAAACGCCCAGTCCCTGCGCCTGCTCGCCCGCATCGAGCCCAAGCGGTTCGTCCGCAGCGTCTGCACCGGCGAAGTCGTCAGCGTCGGCCTCAACCTCACCCGCGCCGTCCTCGACGCCGCCACCAAGTACCCCTGGCCGCGCGGCGCCCACCCCACCGACCCGGCCTCCGCGAAGTTCGGCGTCTACGAGGACGACCGCCCCGTGTTCGACTGGTTCCGCAAGGGCGCCCCCGGCCACCGCACCTGCTTCGAGGCCCAGGTCATGGACTGGTCCGACGACGTGGCCTACTCCGTGCACGACTTCGAGGACGGCCTGCACGCCGGATACGTCGACCCCGGCAGCCTGCACGCCGAACCGGAGCGGCAGGCGGTCTTCGCCGTCGCCCTCGGCCGGTACGTGCCCGCGGACACCGACCCCGAGGAACTGGCCGAAGCCCTCGACCGGCTCCTCGCCCAGCAGTGGTGGCCACGCGAATACGACGGCTCCGCCATCGCCCAGGGCCGCCTCAAGGACGCCACCAGCCAGCTCATCGGCCGCTTCTGCCTGGCGGCGGAGGGGGCCACCCGGGCGGCGTACGGCAGGGGGCGCCTGACCAGATACGCCGCCGAGCTGGTCGTACCCCGCAGCACCCGCATGGAGTGCGCGGTCCTCAAGGCGGTCGCCGACCTGTACGTGATGCAGCGCGCCGAGCAGGAGCGGATCCGCGCCGACCAGCGCGTCGTCGTCGCCGAACTGGCCGAGGCGCTCACCGCCCGCGCGCCCGACGGACTGGACCCGCAGTTCCGGGCGCTGTTCGAAGAGGCCGCCGACGACCGCGCCCGCAAGCGGGTGATCGTCGACCAGATCGCCTCGCTCACGGACGCCTCGGCCGGCCACCTGCACGCGCGCCTGACGGGGCGCGCATGACCCGCACACGGCCCTCACGTGACCCGTACATGACGGCGGCACGTGACGGCCGGTCGTGCCCTTCCGTGGCTTGATCGGGGCACTCCCTCTTCCCGCAGCCCGCTCCCGTGCGGGAGGCTCGCATGTGGCGACATCCTTACGAGGAGGCATCAAGTGGTCGACGCGGATCAGACATTCGTCATCGTCGGAGGAGGTCTCGCCGGAGCCAAGGCGGCCGAGACGCTCCGAGCGGAGGGCTTCAGCGGCCGCGTGATACTGATCTGCGACGAGCGCGACCACCCCTACGAACGCCCTCCCCTCTCCAAGGGCTACCTGCTCGGCAAGGAGGAGCGCGACAGCGTCTTCGTCCACGAGCCCTCCTGGTACGCGCGCAACGACATCGAGCTGCACCTCGGCCAGAGCGTCGACGCCATCGACCGCGCCGCGAAGACGGTCCGCTTCGGCGACGACGGCACGCTCGTCCACTACGACAAGCTGCTCCTGGTGACCGGCGCCGAGCCCCGCCGCCTGGACATCCCCGGCACCGACCTCGCGGGCGTCCATCACCTGCGCCGGCTCGCCCACGCCGAACGCCTCAAGGGCGTCCTCACGGCCCTCGGCCGGGACAACGGCCACATCGTGATCGCGGGCGCCGGCTGGATCGGCCTGGAGGTCGCGGCGGCGGCCCGCGAGTACGGCGCGGAGGTCACCGTCATCCAGTCCGCGCCGACCCCGCTGCACCACGTCCTCGGCCCGGAGCTGGGCGAGCTGTTCGCGGAGCTGCACCGCGACCACGGGGTCCGCTTCCACTTCGGGGTGCGGCTCACCGAGATCATCGGCCAGGACGGCATGGTGCTGGCCGCCCGCACCGACGACGGCGAGGAGCACCCCGCGCACGACGTGCTCGCCGCGATCGGCGCGGCCCCCAGGGTCGCTCTCGCGGAGGCGGCCGGGCTGGAGCTGGCCGACCCCGCACACGGGGGCGGTATCGCGGTGGACGCCGCGCTGCGCACGTCCGACCCCGACATCTACGCGGCCGGTGACGTGGCGTCCTTCCACCACCCCCTCTTCGGCACCCGGCTGCGCGTCGAGCACTGGGCGAACGCCCTGAACGGCGGTCCGGCCGCCGCCCGCGCGATGCTCGGGCGCGAAGTGGCGTACGACCGGGTGCCGTACTTCTTCTCCGACCAGTACGACGTGGGGATGGAGTACTCGGGGTGGGCGCCGCCCGGGACGTACGACGAAGTGGTCATCCGGGGCGACGCCGGCAAGCGGCACTTCATCGCCTTCTGGCTGAAGGAGGGCAGGGTGCTGGCCGGGATGAACGTGAATGTGTGGGATGTCACGGATCACATCCAGAAGCTGATCCGGGAGCGGACGGTGGTGGACCCGGAGGCGTTGTCGGACCCGGGGGTTCCCCTGGAGAGCCTGGCCCCCTGAGACGACGGACGCCGTCCGCCGTCGCCGCCCCTGTCACATCACCCCGTGCTGCGATTCCCGGGAGTCGCTGCATCCGACAGCCGCTGCGCGGCGGGCCGGACCCCGGCCGGGGGCAGGCTCGCCTGCCCCGGCGTGTCAGTTCTGCCCCGTAGAATTCACGCGTGGCAGGACGGATCAACGACGAGGACGTGAAAGCGGTACGGGACGCCGTACCGATCGACGCCGTCGTGTCCGAGTACCTCCAGCTGCGCAACGCCAGCGGGGGAAACCTGAAGGGGCTGTGCCCCTTCCATGACGAGAAGTCGCCGTCCTTCCAGGTCAGCCCAAGCAAGGGGCTGTTCCACTGCTTCGGCTGCCAGGAGGGCGGCGACACCATCACGTTCGTGATGAAGGTCGACCACCTCTCGTTCTCGGAGGCGGTGGAGCGCCTGGCCGCCCGGGCGGGCATCACGCTGCGCTACGAGGAGGGCGGGTACAACCCCACCCACCAGCGCGGCGAACGCATCCGCCTGGTGGAGGCCCACCAGCTGGCCGCCCAGTGGTACGCCGAGCAGCTCGACGCGAGCCCGGAGGCCGAGGCGGGGCGGAAGTTCCTGGCCGAGCGCGGCTTCGACCAGGCCGCCGCCGTGCACTTCGGCGTCGGCTACAGCCCGCAGGGCTGGGACCACCTCACCCGCTACCTGCGCGGCAAGGGCTTCAGCGACAAGGAACTGGTCCTCTCCGGCCTGTCCCAGGAGGGCCGCCGGGGCCCCATCGACCGCTTCCGCGGCCGGCTGATGTGGCCGATCCGGGACATCGGCGGCGACGTGGTCGGTTTCGGCGCCCGCAAGCTCTACGAGGCGGACACCGGACCGAAGTACCTGAACACCCCGGAAACACCGCTCTACCGGAAGTCCCAGGTCCTGTACGGCATCGACCTGGCCAAGAAGGAGATCGCGAAGACCAGCCGGGCCGTGGTCGTCGAGGGCTACACGGACGTCATGGCCTGCCACCTGGCGGGCGTCACCACGGCCATCGCGACCTGCGGCACGGCCTTCGGCAGCGAGCACATCAAGATCCTGCGGCGGCTGCTGATGGACAACGGCAGCGCGCGTGTCATCTTCACCTTCGACGGCGACGCGGCCGGCCAGAAGGCGGCCCTGCGTGCCTTCGAGGACGACCAGAAGTTCGCCGCCGAGACGTACATCGCGATCGCGCCGGACGGCATGGACCCCTGCGACCTGCGGCTCGCCAAGGGCGACGAGGCGGTCGCGGACCTGGCGGAGCCGCGTACGCCCCTCTTCGAGTTCGCGCTGCGCCAGATCGTCGGCCGCTACGACCTGGAGACCCCGGCGGGACGGGCGGCCGCACTGGACGAAGCTGCGCCGGTCGTGGCCCGCATCAAGAACAGCGGCGCGCAGCACGAGGTGGCGGTCCAGCTCGCGGGCATGCTCGGCATCATGGACACGCAGTTCGTCGTCAAGCGGGTGGCGCAGCTGGCCCGTTGGGCGCGCGACCGGGGCGGCAGGGGCCCTGCTCCGACGGGACCGCGCCCGGCGCAGCGCTACGAGGCGGCGCACCGCCCGGCCGTCTCCGGCCCGGCGCTCACCCTGCGCAACCCGGTCTACGCGACCGAGCGCGAGCTGCTGAAACTCTCCCTCCAGCGGCCGGAGTTGGTGTCGCCCGCGTTCGACGCCTACGGGGTCGACGAGTTCACGGCGGCGCCGTACGCGGCCGTACGGCAGGCGATCATGGAGGCGGGGGGCGCGGAGTGGGGCGCGCAGGACCCGCAGGAGTACCTGGTCCGGGTCCGCGAGGCGGCGCCCGACGACACGGTGCGCGCGATGGTCACGGAACTGGCCGTCGAGGCGATCATGCGCAGGACGGTGGACGAGGTGTACGCGGGCACGGTCCTCGTCACGGTCCGCCGCCGCGCGGTCGAACGCCGGATCCGCGACATCCAGTCCACCCTGACCCGCCTGGGCACACACGGCGACCCGGCCCAACTGGCGGCAGTCCAGAACGAGCTGTGGGTACTGCAGCAGTACGACCAGGCGCTGCGGGAGCGGGGGGCGGCCGCACTGTAGGCGGCGTACCGCACACCCGTGCGGCAGCGTAACCACCCGGTCACGGACCGGACTCAAAAAGTGGGCGCACAACCCTCGTGGCGGTGATGTGTCGTACTCCACACTGGGTTCCGGTGCCTGAGTCCTCGGAGCGCGGCCGGGCCGCCCACGACGGCGGGTCCGACACCCCCGCGGTTCCGCTCACCGACGTACCGCTGCCGCACGCCTGAAGCAGCGACATTCCTGGAGGTCGCCCCCCGTGCAGACCCAGACCCTCACCCAACCGGACATCCTGGACGACGAGCCGGACACGGAGGCCGACCTCCCCCTGGCGGTTCCGCCGCAGAACCGGCTCGCGCCCCACCCCGAGACGGAGGCCGAGCCACCGGGCCCGTCCGAGCTCGAGGAGCCGCTCGAGGCCGCTGAACCCGTCGAAGCCGCTGAACCCGTAGAAGCCCTGCGCGACCGTGTCGACACCGGTGGCCCCTCCTCCGACCTGTTCCGCCAGTATCTGCGCGAGATCGGCCGCATCCCGCTGCTGACGGCCGCAGAGGAGGTCGAACTCGCCCGCCGCGTCGAGGCCGGCCTGTTCGCCGAGGAGAAGCTCCTCAACACCCCCGACCTCGACACCCGGCTCGCACTCGACCTGGACCGGCTCGTCGTCATGGGGCGCATGGCCAAGCGGCGGCTGATCGAGGCCAATCTGCGTCTCGTCGTCTCCGTCGCCAAGCGGTACGTCGGCCGCGGGCTGACCATGCTGGACCTCGTCCAGGAGGGAAACCTCGGTCTGATCAGGGCCGTCGAGAAGTTCGACTACGCCCGCGGCTACAAGTTCTCCACATACGCGACCTGGTGGATCCGTCAGGCCATGTCCCGTGCCCTCGCCGACCAGGCCCGCACCATCCGTGTCCCGGTCCACGTCGTCGAGCTGATCAACCGGGTCATCCGCGTCCAGCGCCGCATGCTCCAGGAACGCGGCTACGAGCCGACCCCGGAGGAGGTCGCCGCGCATCTGGAGCTGCCCAGCGAGCGGGTCAGCGAGGTGCTGCGGCTCGCCCAGGAGCCCGTCTCCCTGCACGCGCCCGTGGGCGAGGAGGACGACGTGGCCCTCGGTGACCTCATCGAGGACGGCGACGCCACCAGCCCGGTGGAGTCCGCGGCGTTCCTGCTGCTCAGGGAGCACCTGGAAGCGGTCCTGTCCACGCTGGGGGAGAGGGAGCGCAAGGTCGTGCAACTGCGGTACGGACTCGTCGACGGCCGCCCCCGCACCCTGGAGGAGATAGGCCGCATCTTCGGCGTCACCCGCGAACGCATCCGCCAGATCGAGTCCAAGACGCTGAACAAGCTGCGGGACCACGCCTTCGCGGACCAGCTCAGGGGCTACCTGGACTGAAGGGGCCGCCCGTGCGGGCGGCCCCCAGGAGGCTGAGGTCAGTCGACCTCGGCGACAGCCTGCGCGAACTGCGCCTTGTACAGCCGTGCGTACGCCCCGTCCGCCGCCAACAGCTTTGTGTGCGAGCCCTGTTCGACGATGGAGCCGTTCTCCATCACGAGGATCGTGTCGGCGTCCCGGATCGTCGACAGCCGGTGCGCGATCACGAACGACGTCCGTCCGTGCGCCAGCTTCGCCATCGCCTTCTGGATCAGCACCTCGGTCCGCGTGTCCACGGAACTCGTCGCCTCGTCCAGCACCAGGATCACCGGGTCCGACAGGAACGCCCGCGCGATCGTGATGAGCTGCTTCTCACCCGCGCTGACCCCCGTCCCCTCGTCGTCGATCACGGTGTCGTAGCCGTCCGGCAGCGTACGGATGAACCGGTCCGCGTGGGCCGCTCGCGCCGCCGCCTCGATCTCGCCGCGCGTGACCTCCCGAGAGGCGCCGTAGGCGATGTTCTCCGCGATGGTGCCGCCGAACAGCCAGGTGTCCTGCAGCACCATCCCGATCGAGGACCGCAGTTCGTCCCGGGACATCTTCGCGATGTCGACCCCGTCGAGCGTGATCCGCCCGCCGGTGACGTCGTAGAAGCGCATCAGCAGGTTGACGAGCGTGGTCTTGCCCGCTCCCGTCGGGCCGACGATCGCGACCGTCTGGCCCGGCTCCACCTTCAGCGACAGGTTCTCGATGAGCGGCTTCTCCGGGTCGTAGCGGAACGAGACGTTCTCCAGCGCGACCCGCCCGCGCAGCTCCTCCGGGCGCAGCCCGCGCTCGGGGTCGGCCCCCTGCTCCTCCGCGTCCAGCAGCTCGAAGATCCGCTCCGCCGAGGCGACACCCGACTGCACCAGGTTCGCCATCGACGCGACCTGCGTGAGCGGCATCGAGAACTGCCGCGAGTACTGGATGAAGGCCTGCACATCACCGATCGACAGCGCGCCCGACGCGACCCGGAGACCGCCGACCACCGCGACCAGCACATAGTTCAGGTTGGACACGAACATCATCAGCGGCTGCATCACACCGCTGTTGAACTGCGCCCGGAACCCCGCCTCGTACAGCGCCTCGTTCTGCTCCGCGAACTGCTCGGCCGACTCCTCCTGCCGCCCGAACACCTTCACCAGCGTGTGCCCGGTGTACATCTCCTCGATATGGGCGTTCAGCTTGCCGGTGGTGCGCCACTGCTGCACGAAGTGCGGCTGCGACCGCTTGCCGACGCGGGTGGCGACGAAGAACGACAGCGGCACGGTCACCAGGGCGACCAGCGCCAGCAGCCACGACACCCAGAACATCACCGCCAGCACGCCGACGATCGTCAGCAGCGAGTTGATGAGCTGGCCCATCGACTGCGACAGCGTCTGCTGGATGTTGTCGATGTCGTTGGTCGCGCGGCTGAGCACCTCACCGCGCTGCCGCCGGTCGAAGTACGACAGCGGAAGCCGCGACAGCTTCGCCTGCACATCCTCGCGGATGCGGTAGATCGTCCTGTTGATGGCCCGGTTGGAGAGCCTCGTCGACACCGCCATCAGCAGACCGGCCACCAGGAACGTGCACAGCGCGAGCAGCAGGACGTTCCCCACGGCATCGAAGTCGATGCCCTTGCCCGGGGTGAAGTCCGTGCCGGAGAGCATGTCGGCGATGCCGCCCCGGCCCCGCTTCCGCATGGAGTCGAGGACCTGCTCCTTGCTCAGGCCGGCCGGCATCTGACGACCGATGATCCCGGCGAAGACGAGGTCCGTCGCCTTGCCCAGGATCTTCGGTCCGACCACGGACAACCCGACGCTCAGAACACCGCAGAGCAGCATCATGATCATGGTGGGGCGTTCGGGTGCGAACTGGGCGAGGAGTCGTTTCCCGGACCCCTTGAAATCCATCGAGCGCTGGTCGGGGCCGCCCCCGCCCATCATCCCCCGCATGGGCCCGGCCATCAGGCAGCCTCCGCTTCCGTGAGCTGGGAGAGCACGATCTCCCGGTAGGTCTCGTTGCCCGCCATCAGCTCGTGATGGCGGCCGGTGCCGACGACACGGCCCTCGTCCAGGACGACGATCCGGTCGGCGTCCCGGATGGTCGCCACCCGCTGGGCGACGATGACGACGGTCGCCTCGGCGGTCTCCCGGGCGAGCGCCGCCCGCAGGGCGGCGTCGGTGGCGTAGTCGAGCGCGGAGAAGGAGTCGTCGAAGAGGTAGATCTCCGGGCGCTGCACCAGGGTGCGGGCGATCGCGAGGCGCTGCCGCTGGCCACCGGAGACGTTGGTGCCGCCCTGCGCGATGGGGGAGTCAAGCCCGTTCTCCAGCTTGGAGACGAAGTCCATGGCCTGTGCCACCTCCAGCGCGTGCCACAGCTCCTCGTCGGTGGCGTCCGGATTGCCGTAGCGCAGGTTCGTGGCGACCGTGCCCGCGAACAGGTACGGCTTCTGCGGGACCAGCCCGACCGTCCTGGCCAGCAGCTTCGGGTCGATCTCCCGTACGTCCACGCCGTCCACGAGGACCTCGCCCTCGGTGGCGTCGAACAGGCGGGGGATCAGCCCGAGCAGGGTGGACTTGCCGCTCCCGGTGGACCCGATGACGGCCGTGATCTCGCCGGGCCGCGCCACCAGGTCGATGGCCTTGAGCACCGGCTCCTCGGCACCCGGATAGCGGAACCCGGCACCCCGGACCTCCAGATGGCCGTGCCGGCGCAGTTCGGTGACGGGCGCGGTGGGCGGTACGACGCTGGAGGAGGTGCCGAGGACGTCCTGGATGCGCTCGGCGCAGACCTCCGCGCGCGGCACCATCATGAACATGAAGGTGGCCATCATCACGGACATGACGATCTGCATGAGGTAGGCGAGGAACGCCGTCAGGTCGCCGATCTGCATACCGCCGCTGTCGATGCGGTGCGCGCCGAACCAGACGACGGCGATCGAGGAGAGGTTCACCACGGTCATCACGATGGGGAACATCAGTGCCAGCGTGCGGCCGGTGGCGAGGGCCACGTCGGTGAGCTCGGTGTTCGAGCCCTTGAAGCGCTCCTTCTCGTAGTCGTCGCGGACGAAGGCGCGGATGACCCGGTTGCCGGAGATCTGCTCGCGCAGCACCCGGTTCACCGTGTCGAGGCGGACCTGCATGCTGCGGAACAGCGGCCGCAGCCGTCGCACGATCAGCGTCACGGAGATGCCGAGCACCGGCACCACGGCGACCAGGACACCGGACAGCGGCACGTCCAGACCGAGCGCCAGGACGATGCCGCCCACGCACATGATCGGCGCCGACACCATCAGGGTGAACGTCATCAGGGCGAGCATCTGCACCTGCTGCACGTCGTTCGTGGTGCGGGTGATCAGCGACGGCGCGCCGAAGTGAGCCACCTCCCGGGAGGAGAACGACTGCACCCGGTCGAAGACGGCTGCCCTCATGTCCCGGCCGACGGCCGACGCGGTCCGGGCTCCGAAGTAGACGGCGCCCATGTTGCACACGACCTGGCCCATCGAGACCCCGATCATGAGGCCGCCGAAGGTCAGGATGTAGTTCGTGTCCCCCTTCACGACACCGTTGTCGATGATGTGCGCGTTCAGGGTGGGCAGGTAGAGCGTGGCGCAGGTCTGCAGGAACTGCAGCAGCACCAGCAGGGCGATCGGTTTCTTGTACGGACCCAGATGGGTCCTCAGAAGTCGTATGAGCACGCGTGGTCTCTCGGAGTGGTCGACGAAAGGGAGGCGGTCGGTGGTGCACCACGCCCTATCGTCGAACACTCCACCCGTGTTACCTCAACCGATTAAGCCGACAGCGGTCACAAGACCGAGCGGACTCGGCCTTCGGGCGTAGTCCTGAAGGGTGGTGACGTGCGTCACCGTCGGGCGGCCGCCGTGCGGGTGACGCCGTGTGAGATGGGCGACATGTCCGCCGCTACGGCCGCATCGATCAGCGCGTCTACGGGCGGAACGCTCCCGGATGCGTCTGCTCGCGTACCGACACGTACTGCTGCCGTACGGCCTGGCCCACCGCGAGTTCCTCGCCCGGCTCCAGGACCTGGGCAGCCGCGCCCTGCCACGGGGGCGGGGTGCGCGGGTCGAGGGTGCCCTGGGAGACGCCGAGCGACCAGGCCGCCTGGCGGGCCGCGCCGATGGCCGCGTAGTCCGCGGGCTGGGGGACGACGACCTGCGCGCCGAACAGGGAGGGTGCCGCTGCCTGCACGGCGGGCAGTTCCGCGGCGGCGCCCAGCAGGAAGATCCGCCGTACCTCCACGCCGCGCCCGCGCAGCACGTCCAGCGCGTCCGCGAGCCCGCACAGCATGCCCTCGAACGCGGCCCGTGCCAGGTGCTCCGGCTTCATCGACTCGCGCCGCAGCCCGGCCAGGGTGCCCGCGGTATGCGGCAGGTTCGGGGTCCGCTCGCCCTCCAGGTAGGGAAGCAGGACGAGCCCGTGCGAGCCGGGCGTCGACTTCATCGCCAGGTCGGACAGCGACTCGAGGTCCGGCAGGCCGAGGAGTTCGGCGGCGCCGCGCAGGGTGCGCACGGCGTTGAGCGTGGTCACCACCGGCAGGTGCATGCCCGTGGCGTCCGCCAGCGAGGTGATCATGCCGGAGGAGTCGACGAGCGCCTCGGGGTGGACCGCCATCACGGACCCGGAGGCGCCGAGCGAGACCACCGCGTCGCCGAGCCCGATGCCCAGACCCAGCGCGGCGGCCATGGTCTCCCCGGTGCCGGCGGAGATCAGCAGCCCCTCCGGTGTCGTACCGGCCGCCTCGGAGGGGCCGATCACCTCCGGCACGATGGCCTGGTGGCCGAGGGCCAGCTCGACGAGGTCGCTGCGGTAGGCGCCGGTCGCCGCCGACCAGTACCCGGTCCCGGAGGCGCCGCCCCGGTCGGTGGTCCGTCTCAGGGGGCGGCCGAGCAGCTGCCACACCAGCCAGTCGTGGGCCTGCATCAGCACGGCGGTCCGGAGCGCGTTGTCGGGTTCCGTCTTGGCGAGCCAGCGCAGCTTGGTCACGGGCTGCGCGGCCTGCGGGACGCAGCCGACGGCCTCGGCCCAGGCCTGCCGGCCGCCGAGCGCGTCGATCAGGTCGGCCGCCGCGACCTGCGCCCGCTTGTCGCCGCCGACCAGCGCGGGCCGCACGGTGGCGCCCTGCGTGTCGAGCGGGACCAGCGCGTTCGCCTGCGTGGAGACGCCGATGGCCTGCACGCCCTCCAGGAGCCCGCCGCCGGCCGCCTCTCCGAGTGACAGCAGCCAGGCCTGCGGGTCGATGTCGGAGGGACGGCCTCCCCCATCCTCGGAGGTCTCCACCGGATGCGGCGCATACCCCTGCCTGAGCACGGCCCCCGTGTCCGTGTCGCAGACGACGATACGAGTGAAATCGGGCGAACTGTCCAACCCGGCGACTATCCCCATGGCGGAAATTCTGCCGTACGAAGGGGGGTGGACGTGTCGCGCCGGGAGGAGCCGCGGGGCTCCTCCCGGCGCGTACGTCAGCGATCCCCGGGTCAGCTGTTGCTGGTGCCCCAGTCGTCCGGGCCGCTGCCGTTCGTGCCGCGTTCACGCAGTGAGCGCACACGGTCGGCGACCGAGTCGGGCATGTGGTCGCCCACCTTGGCCCCCACCGCGTGGAGGGCCTTCCCGGCGATCTCGCGGCCCTGGTGGGCGGCGGTCTCGGCGGTGTTGCGCACGGCAGGGTTCTGCGCGACCTGCCGGGCGGATTTCTTCAACTGCTCGTAACGCTCGCGCCCGGCCCGTGTGCCCAGCACATAGCCCAGGACCAGCCCGGCGACGAACGTGAGCCGATAGCGCATGGCGGCCATCCTTCCCTTGCGTCTGCGTCGTCCCTTGCGTGGGCGCCGGTGTCGGGGAGTACCGGTTGGCGGAGCACCCCCCTGCTTGCGCTAATGTATGTGTCGCAGCGAACGAGCGCCCCCTGGCGGATACCCGGGGAGGTACGTTCGATGCAACGAGGCATTCCTCCGTAGCTCAATTGGCAGAGCAGCCGGCTGTTAACCGGCAGGTTACTGGTTCGAGTCCAGTCGGGGGAGCTCGGTCCTCCGTAGCTCAATTGGCAGAGCAGCCGGCTGTTAACCGGCAGGTTACTGGTTCGAGTCCAGTCGGGGGAGCATGCTGAACGAGGACCCTTCGGGGTCCTTTTTCATGTCCGGGGGAACCGCCGCGTCCGCGGCGAAGTCCTCAAGGTCATGAAGGGCCGCCGGAAGACGACCATCCGAAGCAGGAGATCGTATGAGCGGCTATGCTGCGGCAGACGGCGCGCACACATGTACGCGACGCGCCGTGACGGGGCGGTAGCTCAGCCGGTTAGAGCAGCGGACTCATAATCCGTCGGCCGTGGGTTCGAGTCCCACCCGCCCCACCAGGCGCTACACGCGCAGAAGCGTTTCTATCTCGAGGAACGCAAGAAGGAGGGCCACCACGCCGGCGTGGTGGCCCTCCTTCACTCCTCCAGACCAAGATGCAGGGGCGTTGTCCACCCCCCAAGTTCCCCCAGCGGCGTCCTCGCGAAGGTCGGTGCATGGGACTGCGGATCGGCAGCGAGCTTCGTGCTACTGCCTGAGGTCGATCATGCGCACGGGCTGTCCCGTGGTGCGGGCGATGGTTTCGAAGTCCCGGTCGCAGTGGAGGAGGGTGAGCCCCGCCGCCTCGGCGGCGGCTGCCACGAGGAGGTCGACGGGGCCTGCGCTGCGGTGCCCACCCTTGGCTGTGAGCTGCTCCTGGACGACGCGGGAGCGGCGGTAGGCGCCGTCCGGCATGGGCCACCAGGCGTAGGTGGCGTCCAGCGCCGCCTTCACTCGCCTGCGGTCGGCGCGCCGGGGGCGACGGACTCGTCGACGAGTGTGGAGGCCTCGATGCGCGGGGTGGTCAGACCAGCTCGGCCAGGCGCTCCCCGAGCAGGAAACCGGGTCGCCCGCGCGGGAGGGGCCGCCGCCGATGACGACGAGCCTCCTCCGCGCAGACGTCCTGGCCGGTCACGATGGAGCCGTTCCCGGAGGCGGGCCGGACAGCTGGACGAGACGCATGAGGCGCGGGACGCCGTCGGGGTGAAGAGGCTCGCCGTTCTCGTGGTTCAGACGCGTTCGGTCTCGACCCGGTCATCTCCCGCGCGCCGGTGGCTCACGGGTCAACGGGCGTCGCCCACATCCACCACCCGCTGGAACTGGCCATGCGCCGCGCGGAGGCAGCCCGCCGCCATGTAGGCGTGGCCCAGGCGGGTGCGGATGTCCATTTCCAGCCAGTCGTGGCCGGGTGCGGGAACGCGGGACAGCAACTCGAACCGCTGGAGGGCGAGTCTGTGGAAGGCTATGGCCGCCAGCAGGTCTCCCTCGGCTTGTTCGACCGTACCGAGGCGGGTCAGGCTGCGGGCGCAGAAGAAGAGGTCCCCGGACTGCTCGGCGAGGTGGAGCGCCTGGCGTAACAGGGCCTTCGCCTCGCCGTGCCGACCGAGCCGGAGGTGGCCGTCGGCGGCGATGCTCAGGATCCTGCCGAGCTGGTGCGGCCTGCCGATCGCCTCGGCGTGGACACGGGCTTCGGCGTAGTGGGCCAGCGCCTCTTCGTCCCGTCCCGCGTACTGGTGGGCGCGGCCCAGAATGAGCAGGGACATGCAGCTGAACCAGTGGTCGTTCCCCGGGCCGGATACGTCCAGTGCCGCGGTGACGTGGGCGATCGCCAGGTCGCCCTCGCCCACACTCACGGCGACGGCTCCCAGTCCGGCGAGCGCCCGGGACTCATTGAGCCGGTCGCCGCGGCTCCGGCTGAGGTGCAGTCCCTCGGTGAACAGGGCACGCGACTGCGCATACCGGCGCTGGTACACGGCGGTGTAGGCCAGGCAGCCCCTGAGCGACGTGGCCATCCGGTCGTCGGTGCTCTCCGACACGCGCGCCAGCGCGATCTCCAGCGCCGCCTGCGACTCGGGATAGCGGCCCTGCCGGGTGAAGTAGTCGCACAGGGCCTCCGCGATCCAGCAGGCGAAGTCGATCTCGCCGTAGGCGACCGCGTTCCCGACGACATCGGGGAGTTCGCCGCCTGCCGCGTCCAGCCAGGCCTCCGCGTCCCGCCAGCCCTCGAACAGTGCCTCGGCGGGCCGGGGTCCGGTGGGGAAACTCACCGCGCCCCAGTCACTGGCGGTCCGCGCCGCGTCGAGGACCACTCGCAGCGCCGCGCGGCGCGCGACGGCCGCCTCCTCCGGCACCCTTTCCGCGACCCGGCGGGCGAACACCCGCACCAGGTCGTGCAGCCGGTAGCGGCCCGGCCGTGGCTCCTGGAGCAGGCTCACATCGACCAGGCTCGCCAGGACCCGCTCGGTCGCGCGGGCCGGCAGGCCGAGCATGGCCGCGGGCATCAGCGCGTCGAACTCGACGGTCGGCACCAACCCCAGGCTGCGGAAGGCGCGTTGCTGCGAAGGGGTCAGATGCTGGTCGTACGACAGCAGGAAGTTGGCCTCCACACTGCGCTTCCCGGCGGTCAGCTCCTCCATGCGTGCCTCGTCGCCCGCCATCCGGTCCACCTGCCCCCGCACCGGCCAGCTCCGTCGGTTCTGCAGCCGCGACCCGGCGATGCGCAGCGCCAGCGGCAGGCCGTCGCAGAGTTCGGCCAGTCGGTTCACGGCCTCCAGGTCGTCGTTCGCGCGCTCCGCGCCGATGAGATGGGTGAGCAGGGCAACCGCGTCCGCGCTGGTCAGGGGCTCCAGGGTGATCCGGCGGTCGGCGTCGAGTTCGGTGAGCCGACGCCGGCTTCCCACCAGCACCCTGCTGCCGGCCCCGGCCGGAAGCAACGGCCGTACCTGATCGGCGTCCAGGGCGTCGTCCAGGACCAGCAGCAGCCGTAGCCCGCTCGTCGCGGTCCGCCAGGCGGCGGTGAGTTCGTCGAGGTCGGCCGGCAGCTCGCCTTTGGCCGCGCCGAGCGAGCGCAGCAGGCGGTGCAGGGCCTGCTCCGGGGACTGCCGCCGCTGGGTGCTGTGGGCGCGCAGGTCGACGAAGAGGCAGCCGTCCGGGTACTCGGTGCAGATTTCGCGGGCCGCGCGGACGACGAGGGCGCTCTTGCCGACACCGGCCGGGCCGTCCACGGTCAGGACGGCCACCGACTCCGGCGGAAACGGCTCCGTGAGTAGCCGTAGTGCATCGTTGCGGCCGATCAAATACCCGGCGTCGCCCGGCAATTGGTTGACAGTACGGCGGACGTGGGGCGGTTGGTCGACGGCGGGCCGGGGGTGGGGTGGGTGGTCGGCGGTGCGGTGAGCGTGGGGCAGCTCGTCGGCGGCACGGCCGGCGTGGGACCGTTCGCAGGCGGCGGCTTGGACACGCGGCAGTAACCCGGCGTCCCGGCGCAGCACGGCCAGGTGCACCCCGGCCAGTTCCGGCCCTGGATCCACCCCCAGTTCCTCCTCCAGGCGCCCGCGCATCTCCTCGAAGACCCGCAGCGCCTCGCCCTGGCGTCCGCTGCCGTACAGGGCACGCATGCGGTAGGCAGCCAGCGACTCATCGAGCAGATCGGCGGTGGAAGGGGCGGCGAAGTCGTCCAGCGCGTCCGCGTACCGGCCGAGCAGCATCAGGCACTCCAGGCGGGCGAGCCTGAGCTCCCGCCGGCGCTTGGCCAGCCGGTCCCGCTCGGCATCGGCGAACGGACCGGGCAGGCCGGCCAGCGGCTCGCCCCGGAACAGAGCCAGCGCGGCGGCCAGTTGGCCGGCGGCGGTGGCCGGGTCGCCGTTCATCTTGGTGCGCAGCGCCTCTACGGCCCGTTCCTCCAGGTCCGTCACATCGAGTACGGCCGTGCCGGCGACGAAGCCGTACCAACCCTGTCCGCTTCGGATCACCGATTCGGCGGGCGGCGTGTTCTCGGGGTCGAGCCTGCTGCGCAGTTGCTTGACGTAGATGGCCAGCACATTGCGCCCGGACAAGGGAGCTTCCGTGCCCCACACCGCGTCGAGCAGCCGCTCATGGCCGGCCCTGCCCCATCGGCCGAGCAGCAGAGCGGCCAGGAGGGCCTGCGCCTTGACCGATCCCAACTCCAGGAGTGTGCCGTCCCGCCAGGCCCGCAACGGCCCGAGCAGCTCGATCCGCAGCCGCTGAGGAGCTTCGCCGTCCACCACCCCAGAACCCCCGCCCCGCGCACCAGCGGCGCTTCATCGCCAGTACATCGCCGCCTGCCATGGTCGCAGACCTGACAGTGTGCCGCCGCGAATCGCGGGGAACGAAGGGAGTCCTGGTGAGCGAAGTGGAGTTGGTGGCCGCCGCCCTGGCCGCGGGAGCCTCGGCGGGGCTCACGGACGCGGCTCGCGAAGCCGTCCGCGATCTGTACGCCCGGCTGCGCGACCGGCTGGCCGGTAAGGGGGATTACGGCGTACGCGTCCTGGACGCGCATGAGTCGGACCCCGACGCGTGGGGGAGACGGCTGACCGAGGTGCTCACCGGCATGGGGGTGGAGCGGGACGAGGAGATCCTCGCCGCCTCCCGCCGCGTCCTGCTCGGCGTGGAACGCCGGTCCGGGGCCGTCGTCGTGGACGCGCGCGGCGCCCGGGGGGTGCTGAACGGCGACCACAGCACTCAGAACAACACGTTCAACTGACGGTACTCATCCATGCCCTCGCAGTTCGATGTGAACGCCTCCGGCGCCCAGGGCGTGCTGAACGGCGACAACAACACCCAGAACAACCAGTGGATCGTGGTCGGCGCCCGGACTCTGCTGACCGTGGTGCTGGTGGCGGCCGTCGCCGCCGTGGGGACGCTCGTGTTCGCGGTGTACGACAAGGACGCGCGGTCGAAGGCGTCGCCGTCCGAGACGCCCGTCTCGCAGGCGTCGTCGTCCTGGAAGCCGGAGTCCGCCCCGACCACCGACTCCCCGGCCCCCTCCGAGCAGAAATCCGAAGCGACCCCGGAGGACAGCGAAGAACCCGTCTCCGAGTCGCCGAGCCCCACGGCCTTCGACGTCACGACGCTCGACGACGAGGCCACCGACGGCACCCCGGTCACCCCCTCGGCACTGCTCGCGGCCTCCTTCACGGACTCCAAAGGCGTGCATTACACGCGCCGCAGCCAGGGCGTGCACTCCTGCGCCCAGGCGGGCCGCAGCGCCCAAGTGCGCGCCACGCTCGAGCGCCTGGGCTGCTCCGGCGGTGACATCGTCACCGGGACGTACATCGACGCGGGTGGAAACATCATGGTCTCGGCGGTGGTTGTCCCGTTCGCCGACAAGGGCACCGCAGGCAGTGCCTATGAGCAGTTCAAGGACACACCCACCGGCGATTGGTCCTACTGGTGCCCGCTGGAGGGCACCGGCTCCGCCGTGTGCCGCGACTCCGGCGCGCTCCAGGCGACCCAGTTCGGCTACACGACCTGGAAGCACCGGTACCTGATCCGCACGGTGGCCCTCTACATCGACCTGCGGCAGGACAACGGCCTCCTGCCCTGGCTGGTGGCGGCGTCCAACCAGGGTTGCGTGTCGGCGGGACCGGACAACTACCCGGCCAACCAGTGACGTGTCGTCAAGTCGGCGAAGTGGCCCACTTCGCCTCACGGACGGGCCCGGGCTCCTCTTCGGCAGGTCGGGCCGTCGGTCACCCCGGGTTCGGTGAATCTGCACTGCGAATGCGCAACTGCGGCACGAGGTGCGAGGGATCTCCACGACGGGCTGCCGACGCGCGTTCCATTGGCGCGGAATGTCTGGTCCCGCATCACGGGGGAAACGCCGGTCCCGCCCCGGCTCGGTGCGGCGTGTGGAGAAACCGCCACCAATTCGTGCGCGCGCCTTTACGTATGCGACGCCTGCGCGGTCAACCGCCCTGGTGGAGGCGCCGATTGATTGGATAGCCGGCGCGCTCCGTGCTTTGATCTCTGGCGCCGCGGGGTCGTGCGAAGGGTGGCCGGTAACGGATGCCGCACGTCCGCGGTCGCGGCCCGCCACCTGTCCCCAGCGGGACGCTCCCCCCTTGCGGAACACCACATGCGAAGGGAAGTTCCATCATGAACTCCGCTCCCCAGGTTCACACCGCCGAGCTGTCCGACGCCGAGCTCGACAACGTCTCCGGCGGCCTGGCCCCGCACGCCAGCGCGGTCGTCGGCCCGACGACGGTCAGCGACGCGGACGTCCTGGCCCAGGTCGGCACCGTCGAGGGCGTTGCCCTGGGCACCGTCGGCACCCTCGGCGCCTACCACCAGGCCGGAGTCAACGTCTCCTTCTGATCGCCGGCTCGAAGGGGGCCGTCCGGCCCGCGCTCCTCGCGCGGGGCGGACGGCCCCTTCTTGTCGTGCCGCCCCGGCTCACGCCGGGTAGGGGGCGGCCTCGCGTGCCGTCCGAAGTGCGCCCGCCCACCAGGTGAGTTGGTCCAGCAACGTCTTGGCGTACCCGGGGGCCTGGGGGTCGAGCGGCTGACCGTCCTGCCACGCCGTGAAGTAGTTCGGGAAGGCGAGACCGTCGCGGATCGTCACCGCGTGCAACTCGGTCAGAACGTTCTCCAGATGCAGTACGGCATGTCGGCCGCCTGCCGCGCCGCCGTAGCTGACGAACGCGACCGGCTTGGCGGTCCAGTGGGTGAAATGCCAGTCGATGGCCGCCTTCAACGACGCCGGATAGCTGTGGTTGTACTCCGGCGTGACGATGACGAACGCGTCCGCGCCGTCGAGTGCCGACGTCAGGGGCTCCATCCCGGCCGGACGGGGGTAGTCGTCGCCCGCGAACTTCGGCGACACGGCGGGCAGGGCCAACGGCACCTCGACATCGGCCAGATCGACGACCTCGACGTCGAATGCCCCGTGGGCACGGGCCTGACCGGCGACCCATGAGGCCACCACGGGACCGAACCGGCCCTCCCGGACGCTGCCAACGACGATCACCAGCTTGTGCGTGTTCTCCATGCCCACCACCATCGGCCGCCGCGGCGACCCCGACCAGGCCGGGCTCAGGCTGGCCCCCGCAGGGCCACCCTCAGCACTCCGCGAGGAGCAACGCGTCACCGTATGCTCACGGCATGGGTACACCGTTGGGTGACTTCGTCCGGGCCAAGCGCGACAGCATCCAGCCGGACGAGTTGGGGATACCGGATCACGGCCGCCGCCGTTCACCCGGTCTGCGGCGCACGGACGTGGCCGTGCGGGCCGGCATCAGCGTCGAGTACCTGACCCGTATCGAGCAGGGCCGCGACCGCAACCCCTCCGTGGCGGTGGTGAACGCGCTCGCGGACGCCCTCAGTCTCGACCCCGCGGAGCGCAACCACCTGCGCTACCTCGCGAAGATCAGCGGCGGTGAGTGTGTCGCCCACACCCGGCCGGCGCCGCCTCGGCGCGAGGTCCGGCCGTCCGTACTGGAGACCCTGCGCCTCCTCGAGCCGGGGATCGCGCTGGTGACGAACCGTCTGGGCGACGTCCTCGCCCAGACCGGCGGCTACGCGTGGCTGATGGACGGAACCGGGTTGCTGGAGTCCGGCGCACCCAACCTCACCCGCTATGTGTTCACCGACCCCCGCGCCCGCACCTTCTTCGCCGACTGGGACGACATCGCGGACCAGCAGGCCTTCGACCTGTGGCTCGGGCCGTCCGTCGAGAACTCCGAGTGGTTCACCGCGGAACTCGCGCCCCTCGCCGGTCCCGACTTCACGCGGCGCTTGAACCGGCACATGGTCCCGAAGCGCGGCGTCCTCCGACTGAACCACCCCACGGCACACGAACTCCGCTTCCACCGGGAGACGCTCGAACTCTCCGCGGACGCGCAGCAACTGGTCGTTCACCTGCCCGCGGACGAGGAGACCGCCCGGAGCGTCGATCAGCTCCGCCACGAGTCCTTCGGCCACCGGCCCCACGGCAGGCTCCGCGCCGTCACCTGACACACCGTCGTCGGGCGAGGTGCGAAGGGATACCCGGTTCGGGGCAGCGGCCGTACCGCCGCTCCCCCGAACCGGCCCCTGGACCTACTGACCACCGCCCAGTGACTACTGCCCGGTGACTACTGCTCGCCGAGCATCTTCTTCATCTCCGTGATCTCGGCCGACTGCGACGTGACGATCGACTTCGCCATCGTCTGCGCGGGACCGTAGGTGCCCTTGGCCCCCTCGGTCCTCGCCATGGCGATCGCGCCCTCGTGGTGGCCGATCATCATCTGGAGGAAGGCCTTGTCGAAGGCGCCACCCGACAGGTTCTGAAGCTTCTTCATGTCCCCGTCGGACATCATGCCGGGCATCGACGAGCCGGAGTGGTCCATGCCCGGCATGCTCTCCATGCCGGACCCGCTGCCGTCGGGGACCTTCTCGCCCCACGCCTTCAGCCAGCCCGACATGGTGGCGATCTCCGGGTCCTGTGCCTTCCGGATCCTCGCGGCGAGGTCCTTGACGTCCTGGGAGGAGGCCCGCGACGGGGCCAGATCGGCCATGGCCACGGCCTGGCGGTGGTGCGGGATCATCTCCTGCGCGAACGTCACGTCCTGCGCGTTGTGGCCGCCCTGCGACGCGGAGGCGGCGCCCGAGGGGGCGGCCGAGGGGGCGGCCGGGGACATCGACCCCATGCCGTGGCCGGAGTGCCCCGACGAGGAGGAGGGCGAGGAGGAGTCGCTGCCGCCGCAGGCGGTCAGCACCACCGCTGCGGTCGCGGCCGCGACCAGCACGGCGGTACGGCGGATCGAGGAACGGCGAAGTGCCATGAGAAGTACAGCTCCTTGGAGAACCCGCGCGGGCGCGCGGGAAGAACGGATCGTGAGACGGACCGGAGCACGCCACCTGGGAGGGGAGGTGTCGTGCGGGCGCCTCTAGATCCGCAGAAGCTGTAGTTCGGACAGGTCGGGCGGAGCCCGGCCGTCGGCCGTCCGTGCGACCGGGTCACCGGAGAAGGCCGCGGCGCACTCCCCGGGGACCGTGAGCGCGGGCAGCAGGGCGGGCGGGACGTAGGAGGCGGCGGTGCCCCCGGCCGCGCACGTGCCGCCGGAGTGGTCCATGGCCATCCCGCCATGGCCGGCGTTCGACAGATGGGGGCACGCGCAGTCGTCCGCGGGAGCGGGTGCGGCTGCGGTCCGATGCCCTGCCGTACCCGGAGCCCCCACCATGACGTGCTGCCCCGCCGACGGCGTCCCGGACGGCGACAGCGCGTGCATGGCCAGCACCCCGGCCAGCACCGCCATCACCAGCGGCACCCGGCGGACACGGCTCACAGAGGAGCGGGTGCGCACGCCGGACGTCATGGCGCCCATCGTACGGAACCACCCGCCGCTCCCTGCGCAGACCCCCGGACGCCGCCCGCCGCTCCCTGCGGAGACCGTCCGGCCTTCAGCGCGGCCCGGGAGGTTCAGGCCGCCAGTGGATCCAGCGTCAGAGGCTGGATCCTGCCCTCCAGCATCGCGCCCAGGCCCTGCACCGCGCAGATGTCGGGCCGTTCGGCGATGTGCACGGGCATGCCGGTCGCCTGGCGCAGCATCTCGTCGAGCCCCGGCAGTAGCGCGCTGCCACCGACCATCATGATCCCGCGGTCGGCGAGGTCGGCCACCAGATCGGGCGGGCAGTCCCGCAGCACCTTGCCGATGCCGTCCAGGACGGCGGTCAGCGGGGTCCGGATGGCGTTCCGCACGGCCGCCGTGTCGACCTTGACCGAGCGCGCGAGCCCGGTCGCCACGTCCCGCCCCATGATCTCGGTGGAGGCGGGCCCGTCCGAGGTGAACCCGCCCGCGCACAGGGCGAGCCGCAACGGCCGTACGGACTGGCTCGGCAGCATCAACGCGTGCTCGTGGCGCAGGTGTTGCACTATGGCGTGATCGACGGCCTCGCCGCCCACCGGGATGCGCTCGGCGGTCACGATGTTCCCCAGCGACAGCACCGCGATCTGCGTGGCGGCGGCCCCGCACACCATGATCATGGAGGCTTCGGGCTGCTCGACGGGCAGCCCGCACCCCACGGCCGCCGCGACGAGCGTGTCCACCAGCTCCACCCTGCGCGCCCCCAGTCCGACCAGCGTCTCGACGGCCGCGCGCTGGGCCAGCGGGTCCGCGTCGTGCGGGGTGCAGGCTGCGGCCCGCAGCCGGGGCTTGCGGCGCAGGCTGCGGCGGAGCTTCTCGCCGAGCAGATGGCGCAGCATGCGCTGGGCCATCTCGATGTCGACGACGGTGCCGCCGGAGACGGGCCGTACGACGCGGATGTACTCGGGCGTGCGGCCGGTCATCTTCTCGGCGAACTCACCGACCGCGATCAGCGCGCCCGTGCGGGTGTTCACGGCCGCCGCACTGGGCTGGTCCACCACCAGACCGGCGCCCTTGACGTAGACGCGGGTCCTCGCCGCGCCCAGGTCGACGGCGAAGTGGCAGCGGCGCAGCTGGTCCAGGCTGACGGTCATGGCGGTACCTCCCGAGAACGGACCGCGGGCGGGCCGCCGGGCGGCGGGCCTCTTCTCCGCATCCTCTGCCGTGACACGGGCCCGCGCCCCTCGGGGTGGTCCGGGCGGGTGGTCCTGGGCGCGTCTCGCACGGGGGACCCTGTCCGGGGTCGGCTCGTCACGTAGCGGCGCCGGCGATCCCCCGTACCACCCCCAGGTCGACCAGGTCCTGGGGCCGAACCCGGAGCTGGTCCGCCGTCTCCCGCACCTGCTCCGGCGGGCGCTTGAGTATCGCGGCGGCGAGCTCCGGGGCGATGACGGAGAAGTAGCTGTCCGGCGTGACCCACGTGTTGCCGGGGGCGGCGAGCGCGAGGGCGCCGCCTGAGCCGCCCTCGCCGATGACCAGCGTGGTGATCGGCGTACGGGCGGTGGCCACCGCGGCGAACAGGTCGGCGATCGCGGCGCCCGCCCCTTGCCGTTCGGCCTCGGCGTCGTTGGCGGCGCCCGGTGTGTCCACCAGCGTCAGCACCGGCAGGGACAGCCGGTCCGCCAGGCGGATCAGCCGGGCGGCCGTACGGTAACCGGCGGGCCGGGTCGCCGTGCCGGTCTGGGCGGCGTAGGCGATGGTCCGGCCGTCGTGGGTGCCGAAGCCGCACAGCATGCCGTCCCGGTCGGTGCCGCCGCACCGGTCGCCGCTGATGGTCGCCCGGCAGGTGAAGTAGGCGTCCAGGTAGGCGTGCGCGCGAGGGCGCTCCGGGGCGCGGGCGCGCCGCACCGCGTCCCAGCCGGTGGCCGGGAGGTCCGCCCGGCCGAGCGCGCCGGGCACGGGCGCGGGCTCGGTCGAGGGCGCCGTCAGCAGCGCCAGCCACCGGCCCAGCGTCTCGCGCAGCTCTCCGGGCCGTACGACCGCGTCGACGGTGCCCGCCGCGAGCTGCGCCTGAGCGGTGTACGCCGCCGGGTCGGCATCCGGTGGGCGCACCCGGGAGCCCGCGAAGCCGACCTGGGCGCCCGGCAGGGCCAGCACCACGTCGGCGCCCGCGCCCAGCGTGGCCCAGCCGCCACCCGTCGTCGGGTCCCGCAACACCGCGAGCTGGGGCAGGCCGGCCGCGCGGGTGAGCGCCGACTGGCGGGCCACGCGCTGCAACTGGGTCAGCGCGAGCATCCCCTCCTGCATCCGGCTGCCGCCCGTCGCGACGAGCGAGACCACCGGCAGCCGTCGCTCACGGGCGTGGACGTGGGCTGCCTCCAGCCGGTCCCCGGTGCGTTCGCCCAGGGAGCCGCCGAGGAAACCGAACTCGAACGCGATCAGCACGACCGGGGCGCCGCCGACGGTGGCGTGCCCGCAGACGACGGACTCCTCCTCGCCGGTGCGCGCGGCGGCGCGGGCGCGGGAGGCGTCGTAGCCGGGCCAGGCCAACGGACCGTCGGGCCGCCCGTCGCGCGTGGGGGAGGGGAGCTGCGCGAAGTCGTCGGCGAGAAGGGCGAGGGCGTCTCGCGCGGGCAGGCGCTCAGGCATCCCGCAGGGCCCGCTTCATGATCTTCCCCATGTCGTTGCGGGGCAGGGCGTCCAGGTACCGCACCACGCGCGGACGTTTGTGCGGGGCGAGCCGGCGGGCCACGTGGCCGGCCAGCTCGTCGGCACCGGGCGGCGCCGCGGGGTCCGTGGGCACCACCCAGGCGACGATCCGCTCGCCCAGGTCGTCGTCGGGCTCCCCGGCGACGGCGGCCTCCCGGACACCCGGGTGCTCGAGAAGCGCGTTCTCGATCTCCCCGGCCCCGATCTTGTAGCCGCCGCTCTTGATGAGATCGGTCGCCTTGCGCCCCACGATCCGCACGTACCCGTCGGGCTCGCGCACCGCCATGTCCCCGGTGCGGAACCAGCCGTCCGGGGTGAACGCGGCGGCGGTGGCGTCGGGCCGGTTGAGGTACTCGGTGAACAGGTTCGGCCCGCGCACCTGGATCTCCCCGACGCTCTCCCCGTCGCAGGCGGCGATGACGGACCCGTCCTCCTCGACCAGCCGCAACTCCACACCCGGCAGCGGAACCCCCACCGTCCCCGCGCGCGCCTCCCCGTCCACCCGCACGCTGGTGTTCATCAGCGTCTCGGTCATGCCGTACCGCTCGACGACCCTGCGGCCGGTCGCGGCGGCGATCCGCTCATGGTCGTGCACCGGCAGCGCGGCGGACCCGGAGACCAGCAGCCGGGCCCCGGCGAGCGCCTTGGCCAGCTCCGGGTCGGTCGGCAGGGCCTCGGCGATGCGGTGATACATCGTCGGCACACCGAACAGCATGGTCGCGCCCTCGCCGAGCTCCCGCGCCACACCGTCCGTACTGAAC
Organism: Streptomyces sp. NPDC107546; assembly: GCF_055639175.1. Lineage (NCBI taxonomy): Bacteria > Bacillati > Actinomycetota > Actinomycetes > Kitasatosporales > Streptomycetaceae > Streptomyces > Streptomyces sp. NPDC107546. The sequence continues at coordinate 68,488 of NZ_JBVKBA010000011.1, forward strand.
CGCCCCAGGTGCCGCACGGACCCGCCGCGCCGCAGCGGCCCGAGGACGCCCAGCACCAGCCCGTGCACATGGAACAACGGCAGCCCGTGCACGAGCACGTCGTCGCCGGTCCACCACCAGGCGTCAGCGAGCGCGTCGAGGGTGGTGGCGACGGCACGGCGGGGGATGACGGCGCCCTTGGGCGGGCCGGTGGTGCCGGAGGTGTAGACGACGAGGGCGGGATCCTCGTCGCCGGTCCCGTCCTGCGGGAGAGTCCCGGAGCCGCGCACATCGACGTCGACGCGCTCCAGTGCGCCGACCGGGCCGGGCAGTTCGACGCCCGGCCCGGCGAGCACCAGCGACGGCGCGCTGTCCGCCAGGATGTGCCCGAGCTCACCCTCCCCGGACTTCGGGTTGAGCGGGACGAAGGGCACACCGGCACTCAGCGCGGCGACCGCGGCGACGGCGGTCTCCAGGGAGGGCGTGGCCCACACGGCCACCCTCCCCTCCCCGCCGATCCGATCGCCGATCCGCCCGGCGAGCGCACCCGCCGCCGAGGCCAGCTCCGCATAGGTCAGAGCCCGCTCCCCGAACCGCAGGGCGGGCCGCCGCCCGGCCGAGGGATCGGACAGTGCCGGAAAGAGGGAGGACACGCGGACACTCCTTGCGTCGAGGCGGACACGCGGACGGGACCTACGGACCCATCGTGCCGCACAGCCCCGTCCGCCATGCGGCCTCCACGACCTCCGCCACCACGCAGCAGCACGGTGCGTCGAGGATGGGCGGCGGCCTCCTCCGGTGTCAGCCGACCCTCGTCGATCATCGACTGGACGACCGTGTGGTCGTGCGTGATGCGGAACAGTTCGCCGTCGCAGGAGATACGCCCGGGAGTCACCGATGTGGACGAGGGCGAGCTCCGTTCCGCCACCCATGCTGGGGCTTCACAGAAGGTGAAGGTCAACGGCCCGTGCCCGGTTCCGCGCTGTGTTGTTAGCCTGCGCGGAGGAATCGTCGCGGAACATTCGTCGTTCGAACAGGAGTCCAGTAATGGCCCGAGTCGCACTCGTCACCTGCCGTCCCGGGCCGGAGGTCAGTGTCGACCGCGATCTGCCGGTGCTCGTAAGGGAGTTGCGGACGGCGGGGGCCGAGGCCGACGCCGTGTACTGGGACGACGCGGACGTCGACTGGGCGGGCTACGACCTGGCCGTGATCCGGTCCACGTGGGACTACAGCTGGCGGGCGGCCGAGTTCACCGTCTGGGCGGAGCGGTGCGGGAAGGCCACGCGGCTGGCCAATCCCGCGGACGTCGTGCGCTGGAACACCGACAAGCGGTACCTGGGGGACCTGGCCGCGGCGGGTGTCCCCACCGTCCCCACGCGGTACATCGCCCCCGGCGACCCCGCCGACCTGCCCGGCGACCACGAGTACGTCATCAAGCCCACCTCGGGCGCGGGCGCGCGGTTCGCCGCCCGGTACACGCCCGGCGAGCACGACACAGCCGTACGGCAGCTCGCCCGTCTGCACGCCGAGGGGTTCACGGCGATGGTGCAGCCCTATGTGGAGGGCATCGACGTGAGCGGGGAGCGTGCGGTGCAGTTCTTCGGCGGGCGGCTGCTGCACGCCAGCCGGAAGGGCGCCGTCCTCGCGCCCGGAACCCCGTACGACGAGAAGAAGGTGGCCCACCCCGGCCTGGAGCCCTGGACCCCGACCCCGGCCGAACTCGCCACCGCCGAGCGCGCCCTGGCCGCCGTACCGGGCGGGGCGGAGCTCCTCTACGCCCGCGTCGACCTGGTGGACGGGGCGGAGGGGCAGCCGTGCGTGATGGAGCTGGAGCTCGTCGAGCCGAACCTGTTCCTCGACCTCCACACCGGGTCCCTGCCCGTGGTTGTGGACGCGATCCTCACCGCTGCCCGCTGACGCCCACCCGCTGCAGCAGCCCCCAGGTGAACTCCGCGGCGACCTGGTGGCGTACGCCCCGCGCGTCCGGGGCCGTGAAGGCCAGGCCCCAGCGGGTCGGGGCCGTGCCCTCCAGGGGGCGGGCGGGAGCGAAGGCGCGGGCCGCCTCGTCGACCGTGCAGGACCAGGGGGTCAGGTCCTCCAGGGTTTTCAGTGGCGGGGACGGTGCGCCCGGGGCCCGTACCAGCCACTCGTTCCACACCACCCCGTTCGGCGCCACCAGGACCTCGAAGCGCAGGTCGGGCCAGAGCGGGACCGGCCACAGCAGGGCGTCGCAGTCCAGGTCGCCGATGCGGCGGGGGGTCGTCGACTCGGGTTCGCCCAGGACCGAGCGGATGAGGGCACCTCCCATGCCGTTAAGGCCTTGGGGCGGGGAGAGGGCCGCGCGGGAGCGCGGTGAGCGGACCATCGCCTGCCAGCGCTTGTTGGCCTCGCGCATGTCCGCGACCGAGACGCCCAGCTCATGGCGGGCGTCCTCCACCAGGTCCGGATTGTGGTCGGCCATACGGCGCAGCAGGACCAGCTGGAAGTCGCGGGGCGTGAAGGCGGACGGCATGCTCTCCATCCTCGCTGACCACCTGCCGAATCCTGCACCTCGCACGACCATTGCCGCCCCGGCGCACTATGACTAGCCTGTGTTCGTCATGCCGATCGCCAGTTGAAATTTCGAACATGGAGAGGGGGCCGGTCGTGGGACGCCTCGTACCTGCCGTCACCCGGGCTCTCGACATCCTGGAGCTCTTCCTCGACGGGGACGGCACGCTGTCCGCCCCCGACATCGTGCGCAAGCTCCAGCTGCCGCGCACCACCGTGCACGAGCTCGTCACCACGCTCGCCGCGCGCTCGTACATCGTGCCGGTGCAGGGACAGCCGGGACGCTACCGCCTCGGCGTCCGCCCGTACCAGCTCGGCAGCCGCTACGCCGAGCAGCTCGACCTCGCCGCCGAGGGACTGCAGGTCGCCCGGTCCGTGGCCGAGACCTGCGACGAGACCGTCCATGTGGCCATCCTCGAGGGCACCGACGTCATCTACATCGCCAAGGTCGACTCCACGCACGCCGTGCGCATGGTGTCGGCGGCCGGGCGCCGGCTCCCCGCCCACTGCACCTCCGTCGGCAAGATGCTCCTCGCGTCCCTGCCCGAGTCGGAACTCGCCGCCCGTGTCCCGGACGACGCCGAGCTGGTCGCGATGACTCCCAACAGCATCACCGACCCGGCGGCCCTGCGCGAGGCCCTGGCCCGGATCCGCGCCCGCGGCATCGCCGTGGAGAGCCGCGAGTCCAACCCCGACGTCAGCTGCGTCGCCGCCCCCGTGCGCGACCGCACCGGGCAGGTCGTCGCCGCACTGTCCATCTCGGTGCCCATGATCCGCTGGAGCGACGAGCGCCTCGCCGAGCTGGAGCAGCTCGCCGCGAAGGGCGCCGCGGAACTCTCCGAGCGGCTCGGCCACCGGAGCGTCGCATGACGACGAGGTACGAGCTCGCCGTACGCGAGGAGGCGGCCCTCGGCGAGGGCCCGACGTGGGACGCCGACGGCGGTCGGCTGATCTGGGTCGACATCCTGCGATCGCGGGTGCACACGTACGACCCCGCCTCCGGGCGCCGCACGGTCATGACCACCGAGCAGCACGTGGGCGCCGCCAAGCCGCGCTCCGGCGGGGGTCTGGTGCTCAACCTCCGCGACGGCGTGGGCCTGCGCGACCCCGACGGCACCTTCCGCTGGCTGCACCACGAGCCGGTCCCCGGCCGTCGCGGCAACGACGCGGCCGTCGCCCCCGATGGCTCCCTGTGGGCGGGCACCATGCGCTACGACGAGGCGCCGGGCGGCGGCACCCTGTCCCGGATCACCGGCGACGGCACCGTCCGCACCGTCCTCGACGACGTCGCCGTGAGCAACGGCACCGGCTGGAGCCCCGACGGCCGGCTGATGTACTACATCGACTCGCCGACCCGCCGCATCGACGTCTTCGACGTCGGCGACGACGGGCTCCCGGTGGGCAGGCGCGCCCTCGCCCACGTCGACCGGGGCTTCCCCGACGGGCTGAGCGTCGACGCCGACGGCTGTGTGTGGGTCGCCCTGTGGGACGGCGGCGCGATCCACCGCTACACCCCGTCCGGGGACCTGGACCGCGTCCTGGAACTGCCCGTCGAACGCCCCACCGCATGCGCGTTCGGCGGCGCGGACCTGGCCGACCTGTACATCACCACCGCCCGCACGGGCTTGGAGGCCCCGCACCCGCTCTCCGGCTCGCTCCTCGTCGTCCCCGGCGCCGGAAAGGGCCTGCCGCAGCCCGCGTTCGCCGGCTGACTCCCGCGGGTCACCCGGCCGGAGAGCCCGAAAAGCCGGGGGAGTCCACCAGCCTCACCGGGACTCCTCCGGCCGCCCGCCCCAGCAGCGTCAGTTCCACGGCGCCCGGCCCCGAGGGGGTGGTCCCGTCGGCCAGGACCGCCAGCGCGAGCGTGTTCGGGCCCCGGGTGTCGAGTACGCCGTTAGGCAGGACGAAGGTGCGCTGGGGGCCCACGTCGTTGACGTACTGGCCCATGTTCCAGCCGTTGAGGAAGATCTGCGCCCGGTAGGCCCGCGCCGGATCGTCCCTCAGGGTGAGCCCGATGGACGCGTCCGTGCCGGGACCGACGGCCAACCGGAACCGCGTCCGGTACCAGACCACGCCCTGCCCCCGCTCGGCACGCGGAAGCGGGACCGCCTCCCAGTCGCCGTCCGGGAACCCGGGCAGATGCCAGCCGTGCCGCTCCCCGTACAGCCCGCCGTTGTTCAGCGGGCCGCGCACCGGGTCCGGGGCCGCCTCGCCCTGGATCCGCCAGCGCACCGCGGGTGACGCCCCGTCGAAGGCGACCGAGACCAGGCCCCGGCCCGCCTTGTGGCTGTCGTTCGCCCCGCCGTCCTCGTCGTGCTGCATGCGCCGGACCAGTACGGACAGCACGCGCGTTCCCTCACCCGGCGCGATCGGGATCGGGAACGCCGCCGTGGCCGACCACGTCCCCTTGCGTACGGTCTTCGCGTCCGGCACGGGCATCCGGTGCGTGCCCAGCGGCTTCCCGTCCAGCCACGCCATCAGCAACCCCTGGGTGCCGGAGACGTACGTGAGAGACACGGACCCGGCGCCGGTCGCGCCCCCGAAACGGCCCCGGTACCAGACGTCCCCGTAGTGGAAGCCGTAGTCGTCGGCGAAGAGGACGGGCCGTCCGGCCGGCACGGGAGTCGTGGCGTTCGTCGTCGTCCGGTCGGCCGTCCGCCACGCCGAGTCGTCGAAGTCGACGGCGGCCTCGGGGTTCTCCGCCCTGCGGCGCCACCCGGTCAGCGCGGGCAGCCGGACCGGTGCCGCGCCCGGCAGCCGCCGGGTGGCGCGCAGACTGCCGGACGGGGTGTCGCGCGCGGGCACGGTAGTCCCGTTCCAGACGACCTCGGTCACCCCGGGCGGTGCCCACACCTCCAGATCCGCGTCGTCGACCGTGTCGCCGGTGAGCTGTGCGGTGGTGCCGCGACGCTCGGCGGTGCGCAGCAGGGCGGGCCCGTACACCAGGAACGGCCCCGACGCCGTGTGGCGCGGCCATAGCCGTACGGACGTCCCGTCGTCCGCGAGGAGCAGCAGCAGCGGACGCGCCACGCCTCCGCCCTCCACCAGCACCCGGGCGAGCCCGCCGAGCCGCACGTCCAGGCGCAGGGCGCCCTGCGCGTACGTGTGCGCAGCGTCCCCCTTCAGCACGGTGACCCTCGGCTCGCGCGGGCACTCCAGGACGGTCGTCGTCGGCTCGCCCGAACGGCCCGTGAACACGGCGACGTCCTGCCGCCCGACGGCCAGCCGCAGCATGGGCTGGGCGGAGGAGTACCGCAGCGTCCGCCGCCCGAGCGAGATCCCGGCGGCCAGCAGCCGGGCGTCGAGGCCGGGCACGGGCACCCGGACGGTGGCCCCGGCGACGGGGACGGCGGCCTCGGCTTCACCGGACGAGTCGTTGCGCAGCACGTACACGTGCGCCCCGGTGTCCGGATTGAGCAGGTGATACGCCCTGAGCGCCGAGCCGCCGCCGACGTCGACGTCCTCCGCCCGGTCCAGCTGGGCCAGGTCCGGCACGGTGAGCAGCAGGTGCCCCATCTGGTGCATCGGGACCAGCTTGGCGGTCGGCTGCCTGGCCTCGTCGAGGGCGGCGCCGTAGTCGTACGACGTGTAGACGACCGGCGCGGGCAGCCACCCCCACGACGTGCCGCCGAACGTCATATACACGTTGTGGATCTTGATGCCGTTGGCGAGGTTGGTCAGGTAGAAGCGCCGCTCGTACGCCGCGTCCCGGGTGCGGCGCGACTGCGCGTACCCCTTCCCGCCGAACTCGGCCCCGCCCCACGGGTCGAACCAGCCGCCCCCGAATTCGGCCAGGAAACCCGGGGTGTCAGGACTCGCGGTGGACCCGCCCTTCGTCCCGCCCGGTCCGAAGTACCCCCAGTCCGGCGGCGGGCGGAACGGCGACGGATACCCGTCGAAGCCGTACAGCCAGCGCCCCCGCTCCCCGCCGGTGTCGCACGTGCCGGGCGCCCAGTAGCCGTTGCGGCCCTTGTCGTTGTGGAAGAGCGGCACATCGATGCCGTCGGCGCGGACCTTGTCGTACAGGTGGGCCATGTAGTCGCGGCCGGCGGCCTCGGTGACGTGGTTCGCGTACTCGTTCTCGAGCTGGTAGAGGACGATCGTGCCGCCGCCGCCCGTGTACAGATGCCGCACGGCGATCCGGTTGACGGCCGTCAGCCACTCGTCCACGTGACCCAGATACGTCGGATCGGAGGTGCGGGCCGTGCCCGGCGTCGCGGTCAGCCAGCCGGGGAAGCCGCCCGCGTCGACCTCGGCGTTGATGTAGGGGCCCGGGCGCAGGATCACGTACAGACCGGTCTCGGCGGCCGTACGCAGGAACACGTCCAGGTCGCGAACGCCCGTGAAGTCATGGTGGCCGGGGGCCGAGGAGTGGAAGTTCCACGCGACGTAGACGCTGACGGTGTTGTACCCGTGGCCGCGCATCTTCTGCAGCACGTCCCGCCACAGCGACGGGCTCGGCAGCCGGAACGGGTGCATCTCGCCCGACCACAGCACGACCCGCCGGCCGTCGACGATCGTCGAGTACCGGTCGAAGCCGACGGTGTGCGCCCGTCCGTCCGCCCGGGGCGGATCCGGGGGCGGCCCGGTCGGGGCGCTCACGGCGGCGCACTCCTCACCGCTGCCGCCGAGCGCCAGACCGAGCGCGGCAGTGCCGGTGATCATATGGAATGTACGTCTGCTCATCACCACGTCGGGATTGTCACTCGTGGCAGGCATCAGAATGGCCGCATGAGGATCTCGGCACGGGCGGATTACGCGGTACGGGCGGCGCTGGAGCTGGCCGTGCGCGAGGGCGCGGCCCCGGTGAAGGCGGAGACGGTCGCAGCCGCGCAGGGCATCCCGCACAAGTTCCTGGAGGGCATCCTGGGCGATCTGCGCCGCGCGGGCCTGGTCACCAGCCGGCGCGGCGGAACCGGCGGCTACGCCCTGGCCCGGGAGCCGTCCGCGATCACCGTGGCGGACGTCATCCGCGCGGTGGACGGTCCGATCGTGTCGGTACGGGGGGAGCGGCCCACGGGCCTCACCTACACGGGCTCGGCGCAGCCCCTCCTGCCCCTGTGGATCGCCCTGCGGGCGAACGTACGCAAGGTCCTGGAGGGCGTCACGCTCGCCGACATCGCGACGGACGCCCTCCCGGAACCGGTCCGCCGTCTGGCCGCGGAACCGGCGTCGTGGGAGAACCCCTGAGGCCTGGCCCCGAGGCGGGCTACCCACTCGGACGGCACAGCAGCGGTTTGGCCAGTTCCGTGCAGGGGCGGTCGCCGTGGGAGCGGATGATGTCCTTGCCGACCTCGTCGGAGAGGTAGCGCAGGAAGCCGGCGGCGAGGGAGTCGGCGGGCGGCTCGCCGTAGGTGTAGGCGTACTCGGTCTGCCAGTACGGGTAGGCGCCGCCGTCGACGCCCTCCAGCGTGGCCGGGTAGCCGTCGATGCGGACGGGCTGGACACCGGCGTGGGCCGTGGCCGCGCCGACCTCGCTGTGGCCCAGGGCGCCCGGGGTCGAGGCCACGGTGTCCAGGAGGGTCTGGGTGTCGCCGACCTCGCAGCGGCCCGGCCCGGCGGTGTCCATGGCGGCGCAGTCGCTCGCCGTGACGCCCGGCAGCCCCTGGTTGCCGAGGACGCGGAGTTCGAGGGTGGTGCGGGTGCCGGAACCGGGGTAGCGGCTCACGAGGTGGATGGGCACGTCGTTGCCGCCCACCTGCTTCCAGTTGGTCGTCCTGCCGGCGTAGATGTCCCTGATCTGCTTCAGCGACAGGTCCTTCACGCCCGCGTCCGGGTTGACGACGAGCGTGAAGAGGGAGAGGGCCACAGGGCGGGGCAGCAGTTGCGGGTGGCCGGTCCCGCTCTTGGGGCCGTCGCTGAACGCCAGACGGTCGCCGAGGCCCTGGCCGCCCTTCGGCTGGTTCTGCTTCCCTGCCGCCTCGAGGGCGTTGAGGCCGGGGACGCTGCCCTTGAAGGTGTCGTTCGAGAGCGGGATGTGCGCGTCGGGGCACGTCTTCTCGTACTGCCGCGCGGCCTCCCGCAGAACCGGCGCGAACGCGGTGGACCCGGACAGGGCGAGCGTGCCCTTGGCGCAGTCCAGCGGCGCGGGCTTCGGGTCGCTGCGCAGGAGCATGAAGAGGGACTGCCCGATGAGCACCAGGACCAGGAGGACGAGCAGCACCCGGACCGGCTTCGCGGCGAAGGGGTAGTACTCGGTCTTCCGCATCCTGCCGCGGCGGACCCCGCCCACGATGCCGCCGACCACCTCCGGGTCCGGGAACGTCTGCTCCGTGAAGCCCGCCTCGCGTTCCAGCACCGCCAGCACCTTGTAGTGGTCGCGGCGGTTCAGCTTCACCTTGGGCAGTTCGATGAGCCCGTCGCTGACCCCGAGGCCCGGCACCGGCTGAGGAGTGTCCCGGCCGTTGCCGGAGGGGACGAAGAAGCTGCGCAACTCGCTGCGGCTGAGTTCGGTGACGACCATGCCGACGACCCGGCGGCCCCGGAACATGACCTGGATGCCGGCCCGGGCGCCGTCGGGCGCCAGGTAGTCGTCCTCCACGATGGGGGCCCGGCCGCTGTTCTCGATGCGCAGCAGGACGAACGACGGGTCGTGCAGGGACGTGCCGTTGTGCTGCATCTGCCGCAGCACTCCCGCGTACGGCGCGGCGGCCGCGTCCTGGGCGGTCGTGTCCATCTGCACGCGGTAGCCGAGGAGCTTCCGGCTGCCGACGACGAACTCCCACAGAGCCGCGGCACCGGAGACGGCCAGACCGACGACGGCCAGGGTGGTGTCCCAGGGAAAGCCGTTCACGGCCAACTCCCCTACGTCACAAGGTGGATGGGGAGGTCATGGTGGCCGGAGCGGGCGGGTGACGGGGAGGGGGAAGGTCGTCTTCCATGGTGAATTCACTGGCATGTCATCCCGGGCCACCGGGCGTTTTCCGCCCGTTGGGCACGGGAAGGGGTGGTGGCTGCCCTGCGCCACCACCCCGAGTCGCGGATCAGGCCCGTCAGTAGGGGCCGTTGACGTTGTCGATCGAGCCGTAGCGGTGGTAGGCGTAGTTGCACGCGGCGGTGATGTTGGCTACCGGGTCGTAGATGTCCCACGAGGTGCCCGGCACGTGGTACGCGCGGAAGGTCGGGTCGATCACCTGGAGGAGGCCCTTCGACGGGATGCCCTTCGCGGCGTTGGAGTCCCAGAGGTTGATGGCCTTCGGGTTGCCGGAGGACTCGCGCATGACATTGCGGTAAATGCCGTTGTAGGACCCCGGAATACCGTGCTGCTTCATGACCGCAAGCGAGTGCTTGATCCAGCCGTCCAGGTTGTTGGCGTAGATCACGCCGCTGGAAGCCGGCACGGTTTTCGTGGCCGGGGAGGACACGGTTTTCTTGATCGAGGAAGACCCGGTGGGAAGAACCAGGACCTGACCCGGCCGGATGAGGTAGGGGCTGGAAAGCTTGTTGGCCGCTGCGATGGCCTGCCAGCCGCCCGGCACATTGTGGACCCGTGCGATGGAGGCCAGGTGGTCGCCGAGCCGGACGACGTATGTGGTCGTGCCGGCGGACGTGGCCGGGGTCGCGGCGACGGCCGAGGCGGCCGGAGCGGCGTGGGCGGCCTGGGCCGCTCCGAGCACGGCCGTGCAGGCCAGGGCGAATGAGCAGGCGGTGACGGCGCCGCCGGTCGAGAACCGGCGGGCCCGGCGCGAGCGGTTGAAGGCGTGTTTGGGCATGGTGCGGTCCTTGGTCCGGGGATTGCATTGCCCGCAGTTGCCGGTTCCCCTCGACAAACAGCACCGCATTTCGTTTGCGGTGCGCTGCGGCGGGAACATTCTTAGCCGCCGGGAATAACTCGACAATTCCCCTTTTTACTAAGCAGGCTAGTTGTCGCCCGTGTCTCGGATTGGGCCACGTCAGCAAAATCGGGGGGTTAAGGACCGGGTAAGACACTATGGCCCATCGTAAGTGAATTGCGTCACTCGGGGTCGAACGGCATTTAAGGTGAGGCTATTCGATGGGCGAAACAGCCGCTTAGTGATGCCGCGGCATTTATAGGAGTAAATCGGACATCAAGGAATAACTCGGTGGCTTTTGTGCCACCCGGACGGCATCTGCGCCGCGGCCCTACCCCGCCTGCCCCATCCCCGCCGCGTTCGGCCAGGCCGGAGGGCTGGGCCAGCCGGTGGCCGGGGCCGGTGCCAGGCCGGGGATGCCGGGGGCGGGCGCGGTCACGCCGCGCACCTGGGCGGCGGTCAGACCGCCGCGCGCGGGGACGCCCGGCGGGGTGGGGCCGGTCGCCGCGGCAGGGACGGGGACCGGGATGGGCGCCGGGAACGGAGCGGGCGCGGGGGTCGGCAGCGGGGCCGGAGCCGGTGCGGGTGTGAGCAGTGGCGCGGGCGCCTGCGGCAGGGGAGCGGCCTGAGCTGCCGCGGGCATCGGCGTCCCGCCGACGGCCGGCTGCGCGGCGGGGAGCGGCGCGGCGGCCGGGAGCCCTGGAGCGGACCCCGCGGCCTGGGCGGCGAGCCCCCGCACCCCGGCCCCGTTGGTCTCGCTGACCAGGCGGTCCACCGCCGCCGTACCCGAGCTGTAGCCGGTCCCTTGGCTCAGCTCGGGCACGGCGGCTCCCCTCCTGGACCCGTAGAGCACCTGCTCCAGGGCGGACACCAGGCGACGCACGTCCACCTGGGGGCGCACCACGAGTCGCAGGAAGCGGCTGGAGGAGCCGATCTTGTTGCCGCACTCGCGGACCAGGATCCGGTGCTCGGCGAGCAGCCGGTCGCGGACCACGGTGCCCTCGGCACCCACGGGGAGGCGCACGAAGAGGAAGTTGCCCTGGGACGGGTAGACCGTAAGGCCGGGCAGCGCCGAGAGGTGGCCGGCCATATCCAGCCGGTCGCGACGCACCTGCTGCAGGCTCTGCTGGTACTCCGCCCCGTGCTCCCTGAGCATGAAGACCACGTGCTCGGCGAAGGAGTTGAGGTTCCACTTCGGCAGCATGGAGCGGATCCGGCCCGCGAGCGACGGGTTGGCGACCAGGTAGCCGAAGCGGACGCCGTGCAGGCCGAAGTTCTTGCCGAGGCTGCGCAGCACGACGACGTTGGGCCGCAGCATGGCCTCCTGCACGACGCTGGGGTCGGCCTCGGCGTCCGCGAACTCCAGGAAGGACTCGTCCACGACGACCAGGTCGAGGTCGGCCATCTGGTCCATGAACTGCACCAGGGCGTGCTTGTACTGGTAGCCGCCGTCGGGGTTGTTCGGGTTGCAGACGACGGCGACCCGGGTGCCCCGCTTGCGGATGAACTCGCCGTACCGGTTGAGGTCCAGGGAGAAGCCGCTGGACTCCTGGAGCGGGAACATGTCGACCCGCTTGCCGGTCTCCATGGGCTGGTCGGTCCAGCGGCCGAAGGTGGGGACGGGGACGGCGAGGGACTCGCGGACCAGCAGGTGGTCGATCCAGGTGATCAGCTCCGTGGAGCCGTTGCCCATGGCGACGCACTGCGGCGGCAGCTGGAGCAGACCGCACAGCTCGGCCGTGATCGTCTCCGCGCCGCTCGGGTAGTAGGTGAGGATCTCACGCAGCTTGCCGGCCATCTCCTCGAACATGGCGGGCGTGGGGAAGTACGGGTTGCAGGGGATGCAGAAGTCCACCGGGCCGACTCCGTCGTTCTCCCGTGTCAGCGCCGCCATCGAGGGGCTGTGCGCCGCGGAGCTGCGGAACAGCGAGGTGACGTTGTCTGCCAAGGCAACCTCCGTACGATGGGTGGCCCGTGCGGGGGAGCACGGGCCACCCACTCATACGGATACGGACGTGGCCTTGTTCAACTGGTGTGCGTCGAGTGTGAGTTCGCTCGCGGTTACGTGCGGGACGGCCGCTACACGCTGAACGAGAAGACCGACGTCGTCCGGTACGTCTGCCCGGGCCGCAGTACGGTCGACGGGAAGTCGGCGTGGTTCGGCGAGTCCGGGAAGTGCTGCGTCTCCAGGCACAGCGCGTCGCCCTGGCGGTAGGTGTGGCCGCCGGTGCCGACCAGGGTGCCGTCGAGGAAGTTGCCCGAGTAGAACTGCAGGCCCGGCTGGTCGGTGAAGATCTTCATCCTGCGGCCCGAGTGCGGGTCGCGGAGCGTGGCGACGTGCTCGGGCTTCGCCGTGACGCCCTTGTCCAGCACCCAGTTGTGGTCGTAGCCCTTGGCCTGCACCTGCTGCGGATGGCCGGCCCGGATGTCCCGGCCGACCGCCTTGGCATGGCGGAAGTCGAAGGGGGTGCCGGCGACCTTCGCCAGCTCGCCGGTGGGGATGAGGCCCGAGTCGGTGGGCGTGTAGCGGGAGGCGGCGATCTGCAGCTCGTGGTCCTCGATGGTGCCGCTGCCCTCGCCGGCCAGGTTCCAGTACACGTGGCTGGTGAGGTTGACGACGGTGGCCTTGTCGGTGGTGGCCTCGTAGTCGATGCGCCAGTCCCCGTGCCGCGTGAGGGTGTACGTCACCTTCGCCTTGAGCGTGCCCGGGTAGCCCATCTCACCGTCGACGCTCGTGTAGTACAGGTGCAGTCCGACGTCGGAGCCCTTGGTGAACGGCTCGACGTCCCACACGTGCTTGTCGAAGCCCTTGGCGCCGCCGTGCAGGCTGTTCACGCCGTCGTTCTCGGAGAGCTGGTACTTCTTGCCGTCGAGGGTGAACCGTCCCTTGGCCATCCGGTTGCCGTAGCGGCCGATGAGGGCGCCGAAGTACGGGCTCTCGGCGACGTAGTCGTCGATGTCGTCGAAGCCGAGGGAGACGTTCTCGCAGCGGCCGTGGCGGTCCGGGATCTCCAGGGACTGGACGATGCCGCCGTAGGAGAGGACCTTCAGCCGCGTGCCGCCGTTCTCCAGGGACCAGCGGTGCACCTCGGTGCCGTCGGCGAGTTCGCCGAAGAGTTCCTTCACGGGCTTCCTGCTTTCTGCTGCTGCGCCGTGCCCACGGTGGCCGCGGCCGTGTCCGCTGCCGCCGCTCCCGCGATGACCGTGTGTCTGCTCAGTTCCACGTGCGGCTCCTTTAACAGGAAAAGGGCCCCCGCCTTTCGGCGGGGGCCCTTACCGACTCACGAACCGGACTTGCGCTTGTTCCACACGTCGAAGCCGACCGCCACCAGCAGGGCCAGGCCCTTGATGACCTGCTGCCAGTCGGTGCCGACGCTGAGGAGGTTCATGCCGTTGTTCAGCACACCGAGCACCAGACCACCGATGATCGCGCCGAGGACGGTACCGACACCGCCGCTCATGGACGCGCCACCGATGAACGAGGAGGCGATCGCCTCGAGCTCGAAGTTCACGCCCGCCTTCGGCGAGGCCGCGTTCAGGCGGGCGGCGACCACCAGACCCGCCAGGGCCGCGAGCACGCCCATGTTCAGGAACACCTGGAAGGTGACCCGCTTGTCCTTCACGCCGGACAGCTTCGCGGCCGGCAGGTTGCCGCCGATCGCGTAGATGTGGCGGCCGAAGACGGCGTTGCGCATGACGTAGCCGTAACCGACCACCAGGACGCCCAGGATGATGAGGATGATCGGCGCGCCCTGGTAGCTGGCGAGCAGCATCGTGAGGGCCAGGACCGCGGCGACCAGGGCGACGAGCTTCAGCGCGAACAGCCGGGCGGGCAGCACGTCGAGGGAGAACTCCCGCTGCCGGCGCCGGTCACGGACCTCCTGCCAGACCACGGCGGCGACCATGACGAGACCGAGCAGCAGCGTGAGGTTGTGGTAGTTGGTGTTCGGGCCGACCTCGGGCAGGAAGCCGTTGCCGAGCTTCTGCAGCCCGTCCGGGAAGGGGCCGAGGGTCTGGCCCTTGAGCAGGATCTCCGTCAGACCGCGGAAGAGCAGCATCCCGGCGAGGGTGACGATGAACGACGGTATGCCGAGATACGCGATCAGATAGCCCTGCACCGAGCCGGCCACCGCGCCCACCAGCAGGCACAGCACCAGTGCGATGGGCCACGCCACGCTGTGTTCGACGGTCAGTACGGCCGCGAAAGCGCCCACGAATGCCGTCAGCGAGCCGACCGAGAGGTCGATGTGCCCGGCGATGATGACCAGCATCATGCCGATCGCGAGGATCAGGATGTAGCTGTTCTGCAGGACCAGGTTCGAGACGTTGCGCGGCAGCAGCAGGTCGCCGCCGGTCCAGACCTCGAACAGGATGACGATCAGGCCGAGCGCGATCAGCATGCCGTACTGCCGCATGTTGCGGCGCAGTCCGCCCAGCACCAGCCGGAGCAGGCCCCCGCCGGTCGCCGATCCGCTCTTGCCCGGCGGCGCGGGGGCCGGGGTCTTGGCGGTCACATCCGTGCTCATCGGGTTACCTCTTTGTCCTTCGTCATCTGGCGCATCAGCACTTCCTGGGTGGCCTCGGCCCGTGGAACCTCTCCGGTCAGCCGCCCCGCGGCCATGGTGTAGATGCGGTCGCACATGCCGAGCAGCTCCGGCAGCTCGGAGGAGATGAAGACGACCGCCTTGCCCTGCGCGGCCAACTGGTCGATCACCGTGTAGATCTCGTACTTGGCGCCCACGTCGATGCCGCGGGTGGGCTCGTCCAGGATCAGCACGTCCGGGCCCGCGAAGATCCACTTGCTGAGGACGACCTTCTGCTGGTTGCCGCCCGACAGCTTGCCCACCGGCTCGAAGACAGTCGGCGCCTTGATGTTCATGGACTTGCGGAAGCCCTCGGCGACCTGCCGCTCCTCCTGCTCGTCGACCACACCCCGCTTGGCGACCTTGTTCAGGGCGGTCAGCGAGATGTTCCGGTTGATGGTGTCGATGAGGTTCAGGCCGTAGTGCTTGCGGTCCTCGGTGACGTACGCGATGCCGTGCGCGACCGCCTCCGCGACCGTCTTCGTACGGATCTCCTTGCCGTCCTTGAGGACCGTGCCGCCCGCGTACCGGCCGTAGGTGCGCCCGAAGACGTTCATGGCCAGCTCGGTACGGCCCGCGCCCATCAGTCCCGCGATGCCGACGATCTCCCCGCGCCGCACCTGGATCGACACGTCGTCGACGACCTTGCGCTGCTGGTCGATCGGGTGGAACACGGTCCAGTTGCGGATCTCCAGGGCCGGCGCCGCGCCCTCCTCCGCCTTGTGCGGGGAGCGCTCGGGGAACCGGTGGTCGAGGTCGCGGCCGACCATGCCGGCGATGATCCGCTCCTCGGTGGTCTCCTGAGCCTTGACGTCCAGCGTCTCGATGGTGCGGCCGTCGCGCAGGATCGTCACCGAGTCGGCGACCTTGCGGATCTCGTTCAGCTTGTGGGAGATGATGATCGAGGTGATGCCCTGGTTCTTCAGCTCCAGGATGAGCTCGAGGAGCTTGCCGCTGTCCTCGTCGTTCAGGGCCGCCGTCGGCTCGTCCAGGATGAGGAGCTTGACGTCCTTGGAGAGCGCCTTGGCGATCTCCACTAGCTGCTGCTTGCCCACGCCGATGTCGGCGATCCGGGTCTCCGGGTGCTCGTCGAGACCGACGCGGCGCAGCAGTTCGGTGGCGTGCTTGAGCGTGTCGTTCCAGTCGATGAACCCGCGCGTGGCGTGTTCGTTGCCGAGGAAGATGTTCTCGGCGATGGAGAGAAACGGCACCAGCGCCAGCTCCTGGTGGATGATCACGATGCCGTGCTGTTCGCTCGCCCGGATGTCCTTGAAGCGGCAGATCTCTCCTTCGAAGAGGATCTCCCCCTCGTAACTGCCGTGCGGGTGGACGCCGGAGAGGACCTTCATCAGGGTCGACTTGCCGGCGCCGTTCTCCCCGCAGATGGCGTGGACCTCGCCTTGACGGACGGTCAGATTGACGTCCGACAGCGCCTTGACGCCGGGAAAGGTCTTGACGATCGAGCGCATTTCCAGGACGGGTCCCGCCATGGTCGTGCCTTCCAGTCGTGTGCGGTCGGTGGGGGTGGTGCGCCGGTTACTTGAGCTGGGCGTCGGTGTAGTAGCCGCCCTTGACCAGCACGTCCTCGTAGTTCGACTTGTCGACGCTCACCGGCTGGAGCAGGTAGGCGGGCACGACCTTGGTGCCGTTGTCGTAGGTCTTGGTGTCGTTGATCTGCGGCTTCTTGCCGTCGAGGGCGTCGTCCATCATCGTCGAGGCGACATCGGCGAGCTTGCGCAGGTCCTTGTAGACGGTCTGCGTCTGCTGGCCGGCGATGATCGACTTCACCGAGGCGAGCTCGGCGTCCTGGCCGGTGATGACCGGCAGCGGCTTGCTCGCGGAGCCGTAGCCGTCCGACTTCAGCGCGGACAGGATGCCGATGGAGATGCCGTCGTAGGGCGAGAGCACCGCGTCGACCCGGCCGCTCTTGTAGGCGGAGGTGAGGATGTCCTCCATGCGCTTCTGCGCGGTGGTGCCGTCCCAGCGCAGGGTGGTGACCTGGTTGAGGTTGGTCTGCCCGGACTTGACCACCAGCTGCTTCTTGTCGATGTACGGCTGCAGCACCTTCATCGCGCCGCCGAAGAAGTACTTGGTGTTGTTGTCGTCGTTGGAGCCGGCGAACAGCTCGATGTTGAACGGGCCCTGCTTGCCGCTGTCCAGGCCGAGCTTGTGCACGATGTACGTGCCCTGCAGCACGCCGACCTTCTCGTTGTCGAACGAGGCGTAGTAGTCGACGTTCCTGGTGCCGAGGATGAGGCGGTCGTAGGAGATCACCGGGATGTGCGCGTCGGCGGCCTGCTGGAGGACGTTGTTCAGGGACTTGTTGTCGATGGCCGCGATGATCAGGCCCTTGACGCCCTGGGTGATCAGGTTCTCGATCTGGGAGACCTGGGTGTCGGGGTCGTCCTCGCCGTAGACCAGCTTGGTCTTGTAGCCCTTGGCCTGGAGGTCCTTGACGACGTTGTTGCCGTCGTTGATCCAGCGCTCGGACGACTTGGTCGGCATCGCGATGCCGATGGTGCCGCCCTTGGCGCTGCCCGCCTTCTCCTTGCTTCCGCCCTCGCTGTTCTGGCCGCAGGCGGTCAGGGTGAGGGCGAGGGAGGCGGCTCCGGCTATCGCGGTGAGAGCGGCTCGGCGAGTGCGCATGATGATCAGTCCTTGCTGTGCGGGGCGGGCGGGGCGGGGCGGTTCGGCCGCACGAATGCCGTGCGGTCTGTCGACCGAGAAGAGATGTGTGGGATTCTGCGCGGGTCTGTCAGCTGCTGTGAAGCCGCGTTTCCGGAACGTTATGACGGAATGTCGAACCGGCTGAGCGACCCCGGCAGCCGCGAACCGAGCGGCGCCATGTCGCCGTCCGCGCCGTGGCGTGCCAGCAGGTCAAGAGCGAGCCGGCCACGCCGTACCCGTTCCTTGGCGGTGGCCAGGGTCAGCTCCCGCAGGTGGTTTCCGTACGGGTAGATTCCGGGTGCCTTGGACAGACCGAACTTCAGGTAGAGCGGCGCGCCGCGTCTGATCAGTTCGGCGACCTCGTACATGCGGACGTAGCCGCCGAGGTCGTCCGGGGCCTCGATGTACATGTCCATCGGTGCCCCGGAAACCCTGCGGATCTCGGTGAGGTGGTTCAGCGTGAGGTCGCTGGGCACGTTGATCGAGTCAGCGCCCAGGTGCTCGTACACGGCGTACGCCGCCGGATTGACCGGGCCGATCAGCGCCGAGACCTTGAGCGTGGTGTCGGCCGGGATGATGCCCTTCTCGCGGGCCCGGTGCAGCGTCCACAGCACGCCTTCGTCGGCGACGAGCAGGCACTTGACGCCGAGTTCGGTTGCCCGGACGGCGTCCTCGACACAGCCGGCGACCGCGTCGTGGCCGCGTGCCCTGAGGCCGGCGCCCCGCGAGTCGGAGCGGACCGAGCCGCCGATGTCCCATGTGCCACGCGGGCCCGTGAACAGGCAGAGCTCGATGTCACGCTCGGCCGTGGCCCCGACCATCTCGGTGATCTCGGCGTCGGTCAGCATCCATACGCCGGAGCCCTGGCTGATCCGGTGGATCGGCACGTCGAGCCGGGACGACTCCTTGAGGACCACCGCGAGCGCCTCGGGCCCCTCGCACGAGGGGATCTCGGTGCGCCAGCGGCCGCCTTCGGGGAAGGTGTGCGGCGAGGCGTCGGCGGGAGAGAGGTCGGGCGCGCGCAGGCCGAGCGCGGCGAGCGCCTGCTCACCGGGCCTGCGGGCTGCGGTAGCGGAGTCGGTCACTAGGAGTCCTTAATGTTCGGGATTTCGGACGAAGTTCGCGGCGCAGGGTGCGGGTGGGTGGAGTGGTACACCGGTACGGAACTCGTCGGGTAGCTCCGTACCGGCGTACGACTGGGTAGTGGGTGTCAGGGCCGGAGCAGGACCTTGCCCACCTTCGGATCGCCGGACCCCACCAGCTCGATGGCCTGCGGGAACTCGGCCAGCGGCAGCTCGTGCGTGACCAGCGGCGAGGGGTCGAGCAGCCCGGCGCCGAAGACCCGCACCGTGTGCGCCCAGGCGTCCGGCGGCGCACCGAACACGGTGTGCACCTCCAGCTGCCGTACGACGAGGTCGGTGGGGTCGAGGCCCTCCGCGCCCGGCGCCGGGATGCCCGTCAGGACGAGACGCCCGCCGCGCCTGAGCAGTGAGGCCGCGGTGCGCGCGGCGGACGCGGACCCGGCCGTCTCGATGACGACGTCGAAGTCGTCGGGGAGCTCCTGGTCCTTGGTGCGGAAGTCTGTGGCGCCGAACGTCCGCGACAGCGCCTCACGGTCGTTCCGGGTGCCCACCACCAGCAGCTCCGCCGGGGAGATCGCCTTGAGGAACTGCACGGCGAACATGCCCAGCGTGCCCGTGCCGACGACCGCGACCCGCTCGCCGGGCTGTGCGTTCCCCTTCAGCGCGGCAGCCGCGATGCAGGCGGCCGGCTCCAGCAGGGCGGCGGCGGTGAGATCCGCTTCGTCCGGAAGGATGTGCAGGAGGCGGGCCGGGAGCGTGAGGGTGGTGGCCATCGCGCCCGGCTGGGTGAAGCCCGTCTCCTCGTACCCCGAGGTGCACAGGGTCGTCTCGCCCGCGTGGCAGCGGTCGCAGACCTGGCAGTTGCGGAAGCCCTCACCCACGGTCTTGCGGCCGACGAGCGTCTCGGGCACACCCGCGCCGACCGCCTGCACCGTGCCGGACCACTCGTGGCCGGGGACGAGGGGGTAGCGGACGTAGCCCTCGGGTCGGTTGCCCTGGTAGACCTCGCGGTCGCTTCCGCAGATGCCTACGGCGTGCACGCGCACCAGGGCCTCACCCGGACCGGGGTCGCGCGGCGTGTGGGACTCGAGCCGGTGCACGCCCGGGGCCTCGACGACGACAGCGGTGCTCACTGCCCGTCCTTCGGGTTCCGCTTCTCCCAGCCCTCGGCCCACAGGTCGAAGTGGGCCCGCTGCTGCGGGAACTCGGCCGCCGCGTCGGTGTCGAGTTCGACACCGAGGCCCGGGGCGTCGGAGATGTGGAAGCAGCCGTCCTCCGGGTTGACCTGTGGAGCACCCTTGATCACCTTCTTGATCTCCGCGTCCGCGAAGTCGTTGAAGTGCTCGAGGATCTTGAAGTTCGGCGTGGTGAAGCCGACCTGGAGGGAGGCGGCGGTGAGTACCGAGCCGCCAACGTTGTGCGGGGCCACCAGCATGTAGTGCGTCTCGGCGGTCGCGGCCAGCTTCCGCGTCTCCCAGATGCCGCCGATGTGGCCGAGGTCGGGCTGGATGATGTCCACGGCCTGGCTGTCGAACAGCTCGCGGAACTCGATGCGGTCGTGGATGCGCTCGCCCGTGGCGACCGGCATGTCGACCTTGGCGGCGACCTTCTCGAGCGCCTTGAGGTTCTCCGGCGGGACCGGCTCCTCCAGCCAGGCGGGCTTGAACGGCGCCAGCTCCTTGGCGAGCCGCACGGCGGTCGCGGGGGAGAAGCGGCCGTGCATCTCCAGCATCAGCTCGGCCTCCGGCCCGATGGCGTCGCGCACGGCTTCGATGAGGGAGACCGCGTACATGGTCTGCTCGTGGTCGAGCTCGAAGTGGCCGGTACCGAAGGGGTCGATCTTGAGGGCCTTGTACCCGCGCTCCATGACCCCCTGGGCGGCCTTGTGATAGGCCTCCGGGGTCCGCTCGGTGGTGTACCACCCGTTCGCGTAGGCCTTGACCTTGTCGGTGACCTTGCCGCCGAGCAGCTGCCAGACGGGTACCCCGAGGGCCTTGCCCTTGATGTCCCAGCAGGCCATCTCGACCACGGCGATGCCGGACATCACGATCTCACCGGCGCGCCCGTAGTCGCCGTACTTCATACGGCGGACCAGGTCCTCGACAGCGAACGGGTCCGAGCCGAGAATGTGATTGACCTCGGCCTCTCTGAGGTAGCCGATCAGCGCGTCGGTGTGGCCCAGCATGCGGGTCTCGCCGACGCCCGTGATGCCCTCGTCGGTGTGCACCTGGACGTACGTCAGATTCCGCCAGGGCGTCCCGACCACGTGTGTGCTGATTCCGGTGATGCGCACGGAGATCGCCTTTCAGCTGTTCGAGATTTCGTCACTCGTTCGAAATGCTGGCCAGACAGTAAGTTTGGCGCGGCGGGAGTGTCAATGGGGCGAACGAGTAACGGTTTCGATACTTTCCCAAGCCTGTTTTGTGGTGGCATCGGAGGGATGGACGGGGGATGCCGGGGTTGCCGGGGGGATGCCGCGAGATGGCGCGGAATGCGGAGTGCCCGTATCAAGTTGCCGCGCCGGAACGGCCTGTTTCCCACACAACTTTCACAGGCACTCCTAGGAACGTCACCGATGGGGACCTAGTCTTTGCGCGTCATGGACTTCTGCCACCCGTGCCGACGGCACCTCAATGGCGCCCTCGCCTGCCCGGGGTGCGGCACAGTAGTCGAAGAACTCCGCGCGCATGCGGAGGAAGCGGACGTGCCTCCGCAGTCGGACATCGCCGTCGAGTCGTACGGCAACGAGGACTCCGGCAGCCCGGACCAGCACACGCACGGTCCCGACGACGGAGGTGTGCCGCAGGGGCGGGCGGCCAGGCGCCGGGCGCAGGGGCGCCGGCGAGGGCCTGGACGGGAAGCCGATGAGGAGGCGACCGCACCGGCCGGCGGTGGCAGTGCAAGTCGTCGGGACCGCAAGGCCGCGGCCCACCGCCGGCGCCGCCGGCGCACCCTCCTGATCACCGCGGGCTTCGTCCTCGCGGCGGGCGGCCTGAGCCTCGCGGAACTCGGCGTCGACGCGCCCTTCGCCGCCTCCAGGCCCCCGGCGGCCGGGGGTGCGAACGCCGAGGGCGGTACGTCGTCGGAGGCGCAGAAGACGGCACGGCCGGCACGGCCCCTGGACGACCCGACGAGCAAGGGCGCCGGCTCGACGTCCCCGAACCCCTCGGCGTCCGCATCGGCCTCGAAGTCCGCTTCGCCCTCCGCGTCCAAGAGCCCCGGCGGCAAGGCCACCCGGTCGGCGACCGCGGGCGCTTCACCCGTCACGCCGACGGAGGGTCCGACGACGACGCGCCCGGCCGAGACGGGCAGGCCGACGGCGGATCCCACGACGTCGAACCCGGATCCCTCGCCGTCTCAGACGTGCACGCGCTTCCTGTGGTGGTGCACGTAGGGCGAGGGCCGGCACTGTCGTTCAGGAGACGGCTTGTCCGACGCCCTCGTGCCTCGAACGTCCCGGCGGGGCTCGCGCCGGCGTGTGCCAGTCGCTGCGGCGTTGCGGAGCCGCCGCTCGACACGGGTGCCCGGGGTTGCCCCGGGCCTCGGGCCAGGGCGGATGCGCCGCCGCCAGGTGCGTTATTCAACCGTGAACGACGATATCGTGCAGCCCTCTTGACTCCCGTGAATTGTTAGCGCTCACAATAGCCCCCGCATTCACCAGTCAGCGGTCAACGCAGGACGGGAAGGTACGAGCGTCGTGTCCACAACGCCCCAACTCACCCTTCCGACCGGCATCGTTGGGCTTTCCGGAACCACGGAGTGAAGCCTGCGGCGCAGCAACGACCGTGCACATCACAGGACTTACCGGCAGGCGAGCGCCAGGGGAGGTGTGGTCGTGCCAGACAATGAACTTCGACCGCCCACCATGGCGGACGTGGCGCGCGTGGCCGGTGTGTCCCACCAGACCGTGTCCCGTGTGCTGGGGGACCACCCCAATGTGCGGGACGCGACACGGGCCAGGGTGCTGCGGGCGATCGAGGAGATGGGCTATCGCCGCAACTCCTCCGCACGGGCCCTGGTGACTCGGCGCACCCGGACGCTGGGTGTGGTCGCCTCCGACACCACCCTCTACGGACCGGCCAGTACGCTGTTCGCGCTCGAAGAGGCGGCACGCGCCGAGGGATATCTCGTCTCGACGGTCAGCCTGCGCAAGCTGACCATGGAGACGCTCTCGGAAGCCATGGACCACCTCAGCGAGGGCGGAGTGGAAGGAGTGGTCGCCATCGCTCCGCAGCAGTCGGCGGTGGACGCTCTTGCCGAACTCCGTTACCCCTTCCCGGTGGTGGTCGTGGGCAGCGCGCCGGGCGTCGACATCCCCGGCGTCAGTGTGGACCAGCACCTGGGAGCGACGCTGGCCACCAGTCATCTGCTGGCCGCCGGCCACCGCACGGTCTGGCACCTCGCCGGGCCCGAGGACTGGCAGGAGGCGGCCGACCGGGCCGCCGGTTGGCGGGCGACCCTCGAAGCGGCGGGTGTCGAGGCGCCCGTGCCGCTGCGCGGGGACTGGAGTCCGCTGTCGGGTTACCGCGCCGGCCAGGAACTGGCCGGCTGGGTGGGCCGAGGGCTGACCGCCGTCTTCGTGGCCAACGACCAGATGGCACTGGGGGTGTTGCGGGCCCTGCGTGAGGCGGGGGTCCGAACGCCCCAGGACGTCGCGGTGGTCGGTTTCGATGACATCCCGGAGTCGGAGTTCTACGCTCCTCCTCTCACCACCGTTCGGCAGGACTTCTCGGCAGTGGGCAAGCGCGGCATCGCGCTGCTCCTGGAGTTGATCGAGGGCCGGCCACCCGCCACCACGGCCCGGATCACGATCGAACCCCAACTCGTCGTCCGCGCCAGCACCTTCCCGTGCGCCGCTCGAACGGAGGGCGTACCCCACTGACCGACCGGTCGGCCGCACCGCATGCAGGAGTGTGGCCGATATTTCGAACAATGATCGACAGGCTGGACGCACAGCGGCCGGCCCCCTCCAGCACCAGCGAGTCCAATCCCCCGGGTCGGCTCTTCAAAGGAGAAGAACATGCTCAACAGAAGGAACTTCCTCACGGCGGCGGTCGGCGTGGCGGCCGCGGGTGGCCTTGCGGCCTGCGCCAAGAAGGACGACAGTTCCTCCGGCTCCTCCGGGGGCGGCAGCAAGACCATCACCCTCGGCTTCTCCCAGGTCGGTTCGGAGAGCGGCTGGCGCAGCGCGAACACCACCTCGGTGAAGGACGCGGCCAAGGCGGCGGGTTACACCCTCAAGTTCTCCGACGCCCAGCAGAAGCAGGAGAACCAGATCTCCGCGATCCGCAGCTACATCGCGCAGAAGGTGGACGTCATCGCCTTCTCGCCGGTGGTCGTCACCGGCTGGGACGCGGTGCTCAAGGAGGCCAAGGCCGCGAAGATCCCGGTGGTCCTCACCGACCGCTCGGTGCAGACCTCCGACGACTCCCTGTACGTGACCCTGGTCGGCTCCGACTTCACCGACGAGGGCCGCCGCGCCGCGAAGATCCTGGAGAAGGTCCTGGAGAAGGCCGGCCACAAGGGTGCGGTGAAGATCGCCCAGCTGGAGGGCACCACCGGAGCCGCCCCGGCGATCGAGCGTGCCAAGGGCTTCAAGGAGGTCATGGACGCGGAGCACAAGGACGACTGGAAGATCGTCGTCAGCCAGACCGGTGACTTCACCCGTGCCGGCGGCAAGCAGGTCATGGCGGCCTTCCTGCAGTCCAACCCGGACGTCAACGTGCTCTTCGCGCACAACGACGACATGGCCCTCGGCGCCATCCAGTCCATCGAGGCGGCGGGCAAGAAGCCCGGCAAGGACATCCTGATCGTCTCGATCGACGGCGTCCACGACGGCTTCGTCGCCATGTCCCAGGGCAAGATCAACGCCATCGTCGAGTGCAACCCGCTGCTCGGCCCCCAGCTCATGGAGGTCGTGAAGAAGGTTCACGAGGGTCAGACGGTCGAGCGCTGGATCAAGACCAAGGAGAGCGACTACATGCAGGACCAGGCCGCAGCCGCGCTCCCGAACCGCAAGTACTGACCGACCGCGCCCACCGGTAGGGAGCCTCCGTCCGGCCGAGCCTCGGTCACGGGGCTCCCTGCGGGCCTGAACCAGTCTCAATGAGGAGCGCTGCCATGGCAGAGCCGCGGCCCGTCCTGGAAATGACGGGCATTGTCAAAGAGTTCCCGGGGGTACGGGCTCTGTCGGACGTCGACTTCCGGCTCTTCCCCGGCGAGATCCACGCCCTGATCGGCGAGAACGGCGCGGGCAAGTCCACCTTGATCAAGGTGCTTACGGGGGTCTACTCCCTGGACGGCGGCACGGTCACGCTGGACGGGAAGTCCGTGCGGTTCGGCAGCCCGCTGCAGGCACAGCAGGCCGGCATCAGCACGGTCTACCAGGAGGTCAACCTCTGCCCGAACCTGTCGGTGGCGGAGAACATCTTCATCGGGCGCGAACCGACCCGCATGGGCCGCATCCAGTGGAAGCGGCTGCGCAAGGAGGCGGCAGAGCTCGTCGACCGGCTCGGCCTCGACATCGACGTCACCGCTCCCCTGTCCTCGTACCCGCTGGCCGTGCAGCAACTGGTCGCGATCGTGCGGTCCGTGGGCACCGGCGACAGCGGCGACGAGGGGCCGGGCACCAAGGTGCTGATCCTCGACGAGCCGACCTCCAGCCTGGACCGGGACGAGGTCCTCGAACTGTTCGCACTGATGCGGCGGTTGAAGGACGAAGGCGTCGCGATTCTGTTCGTCTCGCACTTCCTCGACCAGATCTACGAGGTCTGCGACCGGATGACCGTGCTGCGCAACGGCACCCTCGTCGGCGAGCACATGGTGCGCGACCTCGATCAGGTCGGTCTCGTCCAGCTCATGCTCGGCAAGGCACTGGACCAGCTGGAGGAGCTCCACGACCAGCAGCTGCACTCCGACCTCGGCGAGACGCTGCTCCAGGCGGACGGTCTCGGCAGGACCGGTGGCATCGCCCCCTTCGACCTGGAGATCAAGAAGGGCGAGGTGGTCGGACTCGCCGGCCTGCTCGGATCGGGCCGGACCGAACTCGCCCGGTTGCTCTTCGGCGCCGACCAGCCGGACAGCGGCAAGGTGTCCATCGGCGGCAAGCAGGTGTCGATGAGCGCTCCCAACGACGCGATCGGCGCCGGCGTCGCGTTCTGCTCCGAGAATCGCAAGACCGAGGGCCTGGTGCCGGATCTGACGGTGCGGGAGAACATCATCCTGGCCCTGCAGGCCTCGCGCGGCTGGACCCGGCCCATCCCGGTCTCGCAGCGCGACGAACTCGTCGCCAAGTACATCAAGGCGCTGGACATCCGCCCCGCCAATCCCGAGGCCCGGGTCGGACAGCTCAGCGGCGGCAACCAGCAGAAGGTGCTGCTGGCCCGCTGGCTCATCACCCAGCCGAAACTGCTGATCCTGGACGAGCCGACGCGCGGCATCGACATCGGGGCGAAGGCGGAGATCCAGAAGCTCGTGGTCTCACTCTCCGAGGACGGCATGTCCGTCCTGTACATCGCGGCCGAGCTGGAGGAGGTACTCCGGCTCAGTCACACCATCGGGGTGCTGCGCGACCGCCGGCTGGTGGCGCAGATCGCCAACGGGCCCGAGATCACCACCAGCCGGATCCTGGAGACCATCGCGAGCGGAGAGCACCAGTGACCACCCCTTCCCGATGGCGAGCGCTGACCCAACACCACCTCTTCTGGCCGGTAGCGGTCCTTGTCCTCCTGCTGCTCGTCAACGTTCCCTTCACGCCCGACTTCTTCTCCGTCCGGATGTCGGGCGGCCACCTGTACGGCAGCCTCGTCTCGATCGTGCTGTTCGGATCGCCCCTCATCCTGGTGGCGGTCGGCATGACCCTGGTCATCGCGACCGGCGGCATCGACCTCTCCGTCGGCGCGGTGGTCGCCATCACCGGAGCGCTGGCCTGCTCGTACATCAGCCACCAGGCCGACCAGAACGCCCTGTCAGGGGTGCTGCTCGCCATGGGCCTGGGCCTGCTGGCCGCGGTCGTCTGCGGTCTGTGGAACGGCTTCCTGGTCGCCAGGATGGGCATCCAGCCGATCATCGCCACGCTGATCATCATGGTCGCCGGTCGCGGTGTCGCCCAGCTGATCAGCGGCGGCCAGATCATCACCGTCAACAGCGACCCGTACAAGCTGATCGGCGGCGGCTACTGGCTGACGCTGCCGTTCTCCATCTTCGTGGTGGCCGTGGTCGTGGCCGTCACCGTCGCGCTGACCCGCCGCACGGCACTCGGTCTGCTCGTCGAGTCGGTCGGCGGCAACGCCGAGGCCAGCCGCCTGGTGGGCATCAGGTCCCTGCGCATCAAGATCATGGTGTATGTGTTCTGCGCGCTGTGCGCCGGCATCGCAGGCCTGATGATCAGCTCCAACACCTCGGCCGCGGACGGCAACAACGCCGGCCTGTGGATCGAACTCGACGCGATCCTCGCCGTGGTGATCGGCGGCACCTCGCTCCTGGGCGGCCGGTTCTCCGTCGGCGGCACGGTGGTCGGCGCCCTTGTCATCCAGACCCTGACCACCACGATCTACACCATCGGTGTGCCGACCCAGACCAACCTGGTCTTCAAGGCCGCCGTCGTCATCGTCGTCTGCCTGCTGCAGTCCCCGAAGTTCCGCACCAGGCTGTTCGGTGCCAGGTTCGGCACGAAGGGGAGCGCCACGCCGGCCGCGGCCCCGGCGGACACCGCCGCGACGGCCGACGCCGCTCCCAAGATGGAGGTGTCGTGATGAGCGCGACCACCCAGAGCCCCACCGCGCCGGACAGCCGTACCCCGTCCAAGGCCCGGCGCCTGCTCGGTGACCAGCGCCTGCCCGTCGTGGCGACGGCACTGCTCTTCCTCGCGATGTACGGCGTGGGCCTGAGCCGCTACCAGTACTACGGGTTCGCCGAACCGCAGGTCTTCCTGAACCTGTTCATCGACAACGGCTATCTTCTGGTCGCGGCCGTCGGCGCCACCTTCGTCATCCTGTCCGGCGGCATCGACCTGTCCGTCGGCTCGATGATCGGCTTCACGACGATGTTCACGGCCTGGCTGGTGGAGCGCCAGGGGGTGCCGCTGCCGCTCGTGATCCCCATGGCGCTGGCCGTGGGTGCCTTCGGGGGCTTCCTGATGGGCTATGTGATCCACAACTTCGAGATCCAGCCCTTCATCGTGACCCTCGCCGGCCTCTTCCTCTTCCGCGGCCTGTGCCTGGTCATCAGCAAGGAGTCGATCTCCATCAGCGACTCCTCGGTGAGCAGCATGGCCCAGGCGCAGGTGTCGCTGGGAGTGGGCTTCCTGTCGATCGGTGCGATCGTCGCGCTGGTCGTCCTCGCCGTGGCGTTCTACGTCCTGCACTACACGCGCTTCGGGCGCCGGGTGTACGCCATCGGCGGCAACGAGCAGTCGGCCATGCTGATGGGTCTCCCGCAGGGCGGCACGAAGATCGCTGTGTACACGGTGAGCGGCTTCTGCTCGGCGCTCGCCGGTCTCCTGTTCACCCTGTACATCCAGTCCGGTGACCCGCTGCACGCCACCGGCATGGAACTCGACGCGATCGCCGCGGTCGTGATCGGCGGCACGCTGCTGACGGGTGGCTCCGGCTACGTGCTGGGAACCCTGTTCGGTGTGCTGGTGCTGGGCCTGATCAAGAGCATCATCCAGTTCGAGGGCACGCTCAGCTCCTGGTGGACGAAGATCGCAACCGGTGTGCTGCTGTGCGTGTTCATCCTGGTCCAGCGGTTCATGACGACTCGCAGGAAGACCTGATCCCCCAAGGGACGTACCCAGTCTGAGCGGTCCGGGGCACGCCGTGCACCGGGCCGCTCCTCCGTTTGCGCCCCGGTGGCGCGCAGGGCCGACAGGGCCTGCGGCACCACTCGTTCTCAGTGTCCCTGGGTGCCCGAGGTCAGCATCCGCTGCAACAGCCCCCGCATCACGTGGCGCTCCTCCTCGGTGAGCGCCGCCAAGGGCTCTCTCGCGAAGCGCAGTGACTCGCGCAGGCTGCGGGCGACGCGGCGCCCGTCGTCCGTCGCCGCGGCCAGCTTCACACGGCGGTCCGCCGGGTCCGGGCGGCGTTCGACCAGGCCGCGGGACTCCAGGCGGTCGACGATGCCGGTGACGTTCGACGGCTCGCACTTCAGTTTCTGGGCCAGCTTGCGCATCGGCAGCGGCTCCAGCGACAGAAGGCTGAGCAGGCGTGCCTGTGCGCCCGTCAGCGCGTGCTCGCCGGCCGCGGTCTCGTAGTCCTCGTAGAAGCGGGCCACCACCTCGCCGATGAGCTCGACGACTTCCATGGTCAGGGCGTCGGGGCGAGGGATCTTCCGCGGAGTGGCCATGCGCTTCAGGATACCCGGTTACTTGACATGCTGAAATATTCAGGCGCATGGTTGTTTTAGGTACTGAAGTAAATCCGAAAGGCGTAGTCATGATCAACCGCGAATGGCACCTGCTCAGCCGACCGGTCGGCTGGCCGAAGCCCGAGGACTTCGCCCTGGTCGACGCGGAGGTCCCGGCGCCGGGCGAGGGTCAGGTGCTGGTGCGGAACAAGTACCTCTCCGTCGACCCGTACATGCGTGGCCGTATGAGTGCCGCCAAGTCCTACGTCGCCCCCTTCGAGCTCGGCAAGGTCATGCAGGGCGGAGCGGTCGGCGAGGTCGTGGCCTCCAACGCCGCGGGCCTGGCCGTCGGCGACCACGTGCTGCACTTCTTCGGCTGGCGCGAGTACGCGGCAGTGGACGCGAAGAACGCCGTCAAGGTCGACCCTGAGGCCGCGCCCCTGTCCACGTACCTGGGTGTCCTCGGCATGACCGGGCTCACCGCCTACGCCGGCCTGCTGCGCACCGCCGCCTTCAAGGAGGGCGACTCCGTCTTCGTCTCCGGTGCCGCGGGCGCCGTCGGCAGCCAGGTCGGCCAGATCGCCAAGCTCAAGGGCGCCTCCCGGGTCGTCGGTTCCGCGGGCTCCGACGAGAAGGTCAAGCTGCTGCTGGAGGAGTACGGCTTCGACGCCGCCTTCAACTACAAGAACGGCCCCGTGAGCGAGCAGCTCCGCGCCGCCGCCCCCGACGGGATCGACGTCTACTTCGACAACGTCGGCGGCGACCACCTGGAGGCCGCCATCGGCTCCCTCAACGGCGGTGGCCGCATCGCCGTCTGCGGCATGATCTCCGTCTACAACAACACCGAGCCCGCCCCCGGCCCGAGGAACCTCGCCCGGCTCATCCAGACCCGCGGCCGGATCGAGGGCTTCCTGGTCGGCGACCACTACGACCTGCAGCCGGAGTTCGTCGAGGAGGTCGGCGCCTGGGTCCGCTCCGGCGAGCTGAAGTACCGCGAGACCGTCGTCGAGGGCATCGAGAACAACCTGGAGGCGTTCTTCGGCGTCCTGCGCGGCGACAACGTCGGCAAGATGATCGTCAAGCTCTGACCGGCGGAAAACCACCCGCACGCACCGTGACGCCCGCCTGACCGCGGTCGTTGCGTACGGCGAAGGCCGCGCCCTTGGACGTGGGGTGCGGCCTTCACCATGCCGTCCGCCTGGGGGGAATGACCGCCTCCGGGAGACTGGACGGTGGCCCCGCGGTGACGGATGTCCGAACTCGGCGGCCCCGGCGGCCCCGAGCGGGCATGCTGAGGAGCGAGGAGGGCCGCCCATGTCGCCGATTCCGACGCTTCCCCGCTGGCACGACGTGGTGCGCCTGGCGCGCGGCACCACCGACGTCGCAGGCCAGCTCCTGGACACGGCAGGGAACATCACCAGGATCGCCGTCAACACCCTCGATCCGCGCGACGGTTCGGGCGCCGAGACGCTGCGCATGCTGCGGCGGACGACGGAGGAGCTGGCGGACGCGAGCGGGTCGCCGCAGGCGCAGGAGGCGTTCTACCGGATCGTCGACACCCTGACCCGGCTGGGCGCCACCGGCGCGCCGCTGGCCGTGCACCCGGTGAGCGAACCGGCGCAGGCCCTGCTGGCAGCCCTCGGCGAGGGCCTGCTGCCGGTGCTCGACGCCGTCGAACCGGCGATGGAGGAGGTCGCGGCGGTCGTCGGGGAACTGATGGAGGCCACCGCCCCGCTGCTGCCCGCGGCGGCCGGCCTCGCGGCGGGCACGCTTCTCGCGCTGACCCCGCTGGTCCGCGCGGCGGCGGAGGTCCTGCGGGACTCGGCGCCCGAACTCACGCGGATGGCCGACGCGTTGACGGCCGCTCTGGCCCCCCTGCTGCCGCTCCAGGAGGACCTGACGGGGCGGGCCGCGGCCACGGGGGCGACCCTGGTCCGGGCGGCCCTGCCTCCCCTGGCCGACCTCACGGAAGCGGCCGCCGCGACGACGAAGGCGGCCCACCCGGTCCTGCTGGCGGGCGAGGAACTCCTCGTCACGGGCCTGGAACAGATCCAGCCGCTGCTCCTGGCGGCGGCTGCGCGCGCGGGCCGCGTCACCAGGGCGACGGCGGTACGGGTGTCGGCGGCGATGAGCCCGGCGGCGGAGCGGGCGGTCGTGGTGACGGTGACACCGGCATGACAGACCACGGTGAAACTGTGCATGACAGACCACGGTGAAACTGTGCATGACAGGCGATGGTGACAACGGCATCACGGCGACGGTGACGCCGCCATGACAATCAATAGGCCGATCGTCGATAGGGTTTTCCCATGCATGATCTGGGCGCGGGACTCGGCTATCTCCTCAAGGGCCAACGCTGGGTGGCCCGCCACGGCAAACAGTACGGCTTCGGCATCCTGCCGGGGCTGATCACCCTCGTCCTGTACGCGGCGGCGCTCGTCGCACTCGCCCTGTGGGGCGACGACCTCGTCACCTGGGCCACCCCCTTCGCCGACGGCTGGCCGGACCCCTGGCTCGGGCTCTTCCGCGGTTTCCTCACCGTCGTGCTGTTCGCCCTCGCCCTCCTCCTCGCCGTCCTCACCTTCACCGCGCTCACCCTCCTCATAGGCCAGCCCTTCTACGAGAACCTCTCGGAGAAGGTCGACCGCGACGTCTCCCCGGACGGCACGGCGGCCGAGTCGGACCTGCCCCTCCACCGGGAGATGTGGATATCGGCCCGCGACAGCCTCCGTGTCCTCGTACGGGCCACACTCTGGGGCGTCCTGCTCTTCGCCCTCGGCTTCCTGCCGTTCGTCGGCCAGACCGTCGTCCCGGTCATCGGCTTCTTCGTCACCGGCTTCTTCCTCACCGAGGAACTCACCGCCGTGGCGCTGCAGCGCCGGAGCGTCGAACTCCGCGACCGCCTCACCCTGTTGCGCTCCCGCAAGCTGCTCGTCTGGGGCTTCGGCACACCCCTCGGCCTCGCTTTCCTCGTCCCGTTCGTCGCCGTCTTCCTGATGCCGGGCGCGGTCGCGGGCGCCACGCTGCTGGCCCGGGACCTGCTGGGCGAGGAGAACGCCGGGGAGACGGAGGAGGACTCCCAGGCCGAGCGGATCAGCCACCACCCCTGACGGCGGCCCCCGGCACATACGCCGCCGCCTCCCGGACCCGGACCGCCCCGCCTGCCGGCCGTCCGGCTTCGCGGTCGTCGGGGCGGCAGTGGGGGAGAGCGCCGAGGCCGTCGTCGAGCCGGCGCGCCGCGCCGTCGAGGTCTGGGACGAGCGCACGCAGGCGTGGACGGTTGTGAAGGGTTCGTACGAAATCCGGGCCGGGCGCTCGATCGCCGACCACCGGGTCACGACGACGATTAACGTCTGACACGGGACCGAGTCCCTCGACGAACAGCCCCGGTCCGGAACCTGACGGCCGGGCCGGGGCTCGTCGCTCGTTCGGGCCGGGCCGCTAGCGCACCGAGAAGCCGTACACCGTCTCCGACCGGTACACCTCGCCCGGCCGCAGCCGCGTGCTCGGGAAGTCCGGGCGGTTCGGGGAGTCCGGGAAGTGCTGGGTCTCCAGTGCGATGCCGTCGCCGGGGGCGAACGGGGCGCCGAGGTGGTCCGCCGTGTACAGCTGCAGGCCGGGCTCGGTCGTGGACACGGTGAGCAGGCGTCCGGACGCCGGGTCGTGCAGCTCGGCGACCTCCGCCGGGGTGCGCGTCACACCCTTGTCGAGCACGAAGTTGTGGTCGTAGCCGGAGCCCACCTTCCGGGACTCCCGAAAGTCGAAGCGGCTGCCCTCGACGGTCTCCTGCGTTCCCGTCGGGATCAGGTCCGCGTCCACCGGGGTGTACCGGGAGGCCGCGATGCTCAGCTCGTGGCCGCCCGCGTTCCCGGAACCGGCCAGGTTCCAGTACGAGTGGTTCGTCAGGTTCACCACGGTCGGCGCGTCCGCGACCGCCTCGTACACGATCCGCAGCGCGCCGTCCGCGTCGAGGGTGTACGTCGCGGAGACCTCCAGCCGGCCCGGGAAGCCCTCCTCACCGTGCGGGCTGACCCGGGACAGCCGGACGCCGTGCTCCACCGGCTCCATGTCCCAGACCCGCTTGTCGAAGCCCCGCGACCCGCCGTGCAGCGAGTTGGGACCGTTGTTCGGCTCCAGCGCGTAGGTCCGGCCGTCGAGCGGGAAGCGGGCGCCCGCGATGCGGTTGGCGTAACGCCCGACCAGAGCCCCGAGGTAAGGCTCCGGATGGCGCAGATAGCCGTCCAGATCCGGGAAGCCCAGCACGACGTCCGCCCGGCCCCCCTCCCGGTCCGGGACCTCCGCCGACTGCACGATCCCGCCGTACGACAGGACGCGCACCCGCACCCCGCCCCGCTCCAGCGTCCAGCGGTGGACCGCCGTGCCGTCGGAAAGCGTGCCGAAAAGTTCGCTCATGTGGGAAACCCTAGGTCACGGGATCCTCGGCGGTGACGGCACGGTAGGCGATCTCGGCGAGTCGTGCCTGACCGTTCCTGCTGGGGTGGAACCAGTCCCAGGGGCTCAACTGCGCGGGCCCGAAGCGGTAGTCGAAGACCGCGTTGCCGTCGAAGCGGCACCGCCGGTCCTTCGCGCACACCTCCTTCAGGACCCGGTTGTACTCCTCCACCCGCGACTGCACCGTGGCACGCCGCTGGGTGGACGCGGCGTCCAGCGCGTCCGCGTCGCCCAGCATCGAGGGGCAGATGCCCAGCTTCCACACCTGCTTGCCGAGCGCACTGGTGCGGCCCTCGGACCACAGCCGCATCAGGTTCGGCACGCTGGAGACGTACACCTGCGCCTTGGGCAGCGACCGGCGCAGGACGGCCATCGCGTCCTCGAACTGCTCGCGGAAGTCGTCGACCGCGGTCATCGCCGAGGTGGAGGAGCGGCAGGCGTCGTTGGCCCCGACCATCACCGTCACCAGTTCCGGCCTGCGCTGCACCGCCTGCGCGACCTGCCCGGCCAGGTCGGCCATCCGCGCCCCGGTCACCGCGTAGTTCCAGCTGCGCTCCGTGGCCCCGGTCGCCCCGAGCAGCCGTACGGCCAGGCTGTCGACGCCGGTGTCGGTGCCCGTCGCCCACGACACCTGAGGACAGTCGGACAGCACGGTGCAGGCGTCGAAGCCGCGCGTGATGGAGTCGCCGACGGCGGCGATCGAGTCGGGGGAGCGGTTCCACACCGGCTTCGGGGACGGCCGCGACGACGGCGCGGTGCTCCGCCCCCCGTCGCCACCCGAGGCGTCGCATCCGGCGAGCCCCAGGACGACCGCGGCGGCGACCGCGGCGACGGCCCTGAAGCGGTGGTTTCGCTTCCCCATCCCTGGTCCCCTCGTTCGGCAGCGCTTCGAACACGCTGGGTCAAGCCCGCGTCCCCTTGGGTGAAACCTCGGCATTCACGGGCAACGGGACCGACGGTACGTCACACTCCTCGGCCCGCCGCACGGTAGCCTCGCCCCGTGGCCG
Organism: Streptomyces sp. NPDC107546; assembly: GCF_055639175.1. NCBI lineage: Bacteria > Bacillati > Actinomycetota > Actinomycetes > Kitasatosporales > Streptomycetaceae > Streptomyces > Streptomyces sp. NPDC107546. Next base: position 102,924 of record NZ_JBVKBA010000011.1, read on the forward strand.
CCCTTGCCACGCCCGTTCCGTAAAGTTACAAGATGTGGCGCTCTGCCCGGAGGTTCAGGTGACGACACGTGGAGTCCTGTACGTGCACTCCGCGCCCCGCGCACTGTGCCCGCACGTCGAGTGGGCCGTCGCGGGCGTGCTGGGCACCCGCGTCAACCTCGACTGGATCCGGCAGCCCGCCGCCCCCGGCACCTGGAGATCGGAGTTCTCCTGGCAGGGCGAGGCCGGCACCGCCTCCAAGCTCGCCTCCGCGCTGCGCGGATGGCAGCTGCTGCGCTTCGAGGTCACCGCGGAACCGTGCCCGACCGCCGAGGGCGAGCGCTACAGCTGCACCCCCGACCTGGGCATCTTCCACGCGGTCACCGGCATCCACGGCGACATCCTGATCCCCGAGGACCGGCTGCGCGCGGCCCTCATCCGCTCCCAGCGCGGCGAGAGCGACCTGGAGGCGGAACTGGCCCGGCTCCTGGGCAAGCCGTGGGACGACGAACTGGAACCGTTCCGGTACGCGGGCGAGGGAGCGCCGGTGCGCTGGCTGCACCAGGTCGTCTGAAGACCTCCGCACACGACATGAGGGGCCCCACCGGCCGGTGGGGCCCCTCATGCGCAGGGTCTCGGGCCCTGGCGGCGGGACGTTTCTCAGACCGTCCGGAACGCCAGCACCACGTTGTGGCCGCCGAACCCGAACGAGTCGTTCAGCGCGGCGATCCGGCCTTCGGTCCGCAGCTTCCGGGCCTCCCCACGGACGACGTCCGCGTTGGCCTCGGCCTCCGGGTCGATGTTCTGCACGTTGATCGTCGGCGGCGCCACCCGGTTGTACAGCGCGAGCACGGTCGCCACCGACTCCACGCCGCCCGCACCACCGAGAAGGTGCCCGGTCATCGACTTGGTCGCGGAGACCGCGATGTGGTCCGCGTGGTCCCCGAACACCTTCCGCAGCGCCTTCAGTTCGGCGATGTCACCGGCCGGCGTCGAGGTGGCGTGCGCGTTGACGTGCACGATCTCCGCCGGGTCGAGGCCGCTGTTGTCCAGCAGGTTGTGCAGGGCGTGCGAGATGCCGCGGCCCTCGGGCTCGGGCTGCACGATGTCGTGGCTGTCGGCGGAGATGCCCTGGCCGACCGCCTCCGCGTAGACGCGGGCACCGCGCTTGGCGGCGTGCTCGGCGGACTCCAGGACCAGGACGCCCGCGCCCTCACCGAGGACGAAGCCGTCACGGTCGACGTCGTAGGGACGCGAGGCGCCCTGCGGGTCGTCGTTGTTCTTGGACATCGCCATCATGTTGCCGAACGCGGCGATGGGCAGCGGGTGGATCGCCGCCTCCGTACCGCCGGCGACGACCACGTCGGCGCGCCCGGTGCGGATCATCTCGATGGCGTAGCCGATGGCCTCCGCGCCCGAAGCGCAGGCGGAGACCGGGGTGTGCACACCGGCGCGGGCGCCCACGGCCAGACCCACGTTCGCGGACGGGCCGTTCGGCATCAGCATCGGCACGGTGTGCGGGGAGACACGGCGGACGCCTTTCTCCTTCAGCACGTCGTACTGATCGAGGAGGGTGGTCACACCGCCGATGCCGGAGGCGATGACCGCGCCGAGCCGGTCGGGGTCGACGCTTGCGTCCTCGCCCGCCTTGGCGGTGAATCCGGCGTCCGACCAGGCCTCTTTGGCCGCGATCAGCGCGAACTGCGCCGAACGGTCCAGACGGCGGGCCTGGGGCCGTGGGATGACCTCGGACGGCTCCACGGCGATCTGCGCGGCGATGCGGACCGCCTGCTCGGCGGCCCACTCCTGCTCCAGGGGTCCGACACCGGACTTGCCGGCGACCAGGCCCTCCCAGGTAGAGGCCGCGTCGCCACCCAGCGGTGTGGTTGCGCCGATACCGGTGACGACCACAGTGCGATTGGTCGAGCTCACGGGAATTCTTTCTCCAACGGATACGAGGATTCAGCGGCGCCACCGCCGGGTGGCGGGGCAACGGCCCGGCGACCGGACCACCGGCCCGGCGCCTGGCTGTCTGCCCAGGTGATCGGTCGATCAGGCCTGGTGCTTGAGGATGTACTCGGCGGCGTCACCGACCGTCTTGAGGTTCTTGACGTCGTCGTCGGGGATCTTGACGTCGAAGCGCTCTTCGGCGGCGACGACGACCTCGACCATGGACAGCGAGTCGACGTCCAGGTCGTCGGTGAAGGACTTGTCCAGCTGGACGTCCTCGGTGGGGATCCCGGCGATCTCGTTCACGATCTCGGCGAGACCGGCGACGATCTCTTCCTGAGTGGCGGCCATGTCAGGCGCTCCTTCGTAGATATCCAGATGTGTGCGCCCACCGCGTCAGCGGCAGGTTGTGCAGTTCCCGCACCGGACCGCATGATCCGGCACGGAGTGCCTAGGGGAGGGTAACGACCGTCGCGGCGTACACGAGACCCGCCCCGAAGCCGATGACGAGCGCGGTGTCGCCGCTCTTCGCCTCGCCGGTCGCCAGGAGCCGCTCCATCGCGAGCGGGATCGAGGCGGCCGAGGTGTTGCCGGTGGTGCGGATGTCACGGGCGACCGTGACGTGCTCCGGCAGCCCCAGAGTCTTCACCATCGAGTCGATGATCCGCACGTTGGCCTGGTGCGGGATGAAGACGTCCAGGTCGTCCGGGGTGATCCCGGCCGCGTCCAGCGCCTGCTGGGCGACCTTCGCCATCTCGAACACGGCCCAGCGGAACACCGCCTGGCCCTCCTGCGTGATGGCCGGGAACTTGACGTTGCCCTGGCTGTCCAGCGGGAGTTGGGAGACGTCGCCGAGACGGAACGCGTTCCACGGCACCGTCTGCTTGATCGTCTCGGACTTGTCGCCCTCCGAACCCCACACGGTCGGGCCGATGTGCGGCTCCTCGGAGGGACCCACGACGACCGCGCCGGCACCGTCGCCGAACAGGAAGGCGGTGGCCCGGTCCTCCAGGTCCGTCAGGTCCGACAGCCGCTCCACGCCGATGACGAGGACGTACTCGGCGGAACCTTCCACCACCATGCCCTTGGCGAGCGTGAGGCCGTAGCCGAAGCCCGCGCAGCCCGCCGAGATGTCGAAGGCGGCGGCCTTGTTCGTGCCGAGCTTGTCGGCGATCTCGGTGGCGACGGCCGGGGTCTGGCTGAAGTGGGAGACGGTGGAGACGACGACCGCGCCGATCTGGTCGGCGGCGATCCCCGCGTCGGCGATCGCCTTGCCGGCCGCCTCGATCGACATCGCGGCGACGGTCTCCTCGTCGTTCGCCCAGTGCCGGGTCTCGATGCCGGAGCGGGAGCGGATCCACTCGTCGGAGGAGTCGATCTTCTCCAGGATCACCTCGTTCGGCACCACCCGGACCGGACGGTACCCGCCGACGCCGAGGATGCGCGCGTAGGGGGCGCCTTTGCGTGCCTTGATCTTCGACATGCTCTCGCTCTCCTGATCAGGCGCTGTGCTCGGCGATGAGTTCGCGAGCCGCGTCGAGGTCGTCGGGGGTCTTCAGGGCGAGGGTCTTGACGCCCGGCAGCGCGCGCTTGGCGATGCCGGTGAGGGTGCCGCCGGGGCACACCTCCATCAGCGCGGTCGCGCCCAGCTTCTCGAAGGTCTCCATGCACAGGTCCCAGCGGACCGGGTTGGCGACCTGGCCGACCAGGCGCTTGAGCACCTCGGCACCGGTCTCGACGGTCTGCCCGTCCTTGTTGGAGACGTACGTGACCTGCGGGTCGGCGGGCGTCAGCGCCTCGGCGGCGTGCGCGAGGGCGTCGACCGCCGGGGCCATGTGGTGGGTGTGGAAGGCGCCGGCCACCTTCAGCGGAACGACCCGGCGCACACCCTCCGGCTTGTCCGCCTCCAGGGCGGCGAGCTGCTCCAGGGTGCCGGCGGCCACGATCTGCCCGGCTCCGTTCACGTTCGCCGGGGTCAGGCCGAGCTTGTCCAGGTGCGGGATCGTCGTCTCGGGGTCGCCGCCGAGCAGGGCCGACATGCCGGTGGGCGTGATCGCGGCGGCGTCCGCCATGGCCAGGCCCCGCTTGCGGACGAGGGTCAGCGCGGCGGTGTCGCCGAGGACGCCCGCGAAGGCCGCCGCGGTGATCTCACCGACGCTGTGCCCGGCGACGGCGCCGGGGGCCCCCGCCACGTCAGCGGCAAATGTGTCGGTACCGAGTGCCGCGGCGGACAGCAGCCCGGCAGCCACCAGCAGGGGCTGGGCCACGGCGGTGTCCCGGATGGCGTCGGCGTCGGCCTGCGTGCCGTAGTGGACGAGGTCCAGTCCGATGGCCTCCGACCAGGCGCCGACGCGGTCGGCGGCGCCGGGGAGGTCGAGCCAGGGGGTCAGGAAGCCGGGCGTCTGGGCGCCCTGGCCGGGAGCGACGAGTACGAGCACTCTCACACTCTCTCTTGGGGACGGCCGGGGCCGCCCGTGGGGACAAGGACGAAGAACCGCAGGGGGTTTTGTGGGCCCCCGACAAAAGACTAGGTCTGGGGATCACCGTCGGCCAGACGCCCCAGGATCAGTGCGATCCGCAGCGTGAACGCGGAGCGTACATCAGAGGGCGACCAACCGGTGACGTCAGTCACACGTCGGAGCCGGTAGCGGACGGTGTTCGGGTGAACGAAGAGCATGCGCGCGGCGCCTTCGAGACTGGACGCCTGCTCCAGATAAACGCTGAGTGTTTCCAGGAGCGCCGAGCCCGCTTCCTCCAGCGGTCTGTAGATCTCCTCCACCAGTTGCTCGCGGGCGCTCGGATCGCCTGCGATCGCGCGCTCCGGCAGCAGATCGTCCGCCAGCACCGGGCGCGGTGCGTCCTGCCAGGCAGAACACGCCTTCAGGCCCGCGGCGGCGGCCTGCGCGGACCGGGTCGCGGCGAGCAGATCGGGCACGATCGGCCCGGCGACGACCGGACCGGCGGCGAACGGACCGATCAGCGACTTGGCGACGGCGAGCGGATTGTCACTGCCGCCGGCGATGACCACGAGCCGGTCGCCGAGCACTCCGGTGAGCACCTGCAACTTGGCATGCCGGGCAGCCCGTCGAATGGCCTCCACCGTCAACTCGCTGTCACCGTCGGGCGCCGTACCCAGCACCACGCACACATGTTCAGGCGAGTTCCAGCCAAGTGCGGCGGCCCGGCTGACGGCCCCCTCGTCGGCCTCCCCGCTCAGCACGGCGTTCACGACGAGCGACTCCAGGCGCGCGTCCCAGGCGCCGCGGGCCTCGGCGGCCTGGGCGTAGACCTGCGCGGTGGCGAAGGCGATCTCCCGCGCGTACACGAGGAGCGCCTCGCGCAGCACGGACTCGTCACCGGGGGCGGCCACCTCGTCGATGGCGGACTCCATGACCTCGATGGTGGTACGCACCATCTCCACGGTCTGCCGCAGCGTGATCGCCCGGGTCAGCTCGCGCGGCGCGGTCCCGAACACATCGGTGGAGATGGCCTGCGGGGCGTCGGGGTGCCGGAACCACTCGGTGAACGCGGCGATACCCGCCTGAGCCACCAACCCGATCCAGGAACGGTTCTCCGGAGGCATCGCCCGGTACCACGGCAGCGTCTCGTCCATGCGTGCGATGGCCTGCGCGGCGAGGCTTCCGGACGATTTCTCCAGCCGCTTCAGGGTCGCGGCGTGCGGATGGATGGAATGCGCTGCGGGCTCGGTGAGGCGGGATTCGGGTTCGGGCACGGGGACAAGACTGCCTTATCGGGACGGGACCGTGTGGCGGGGGTCCCTGACCGCGGGAGGTGCGGGGCTACGGTGGGGACCGTGACGGACGTACGGCGCGCCGGCGAGCGCTACCGCGGAGGGGACCCTGCCGCCGGGATCGAGTCCCTGCACGCCTTCAGCTTCGGCCCGCACTACGACCCGGACAATCTCCGCTTCGGCGCTGTGATCGCCTGCAACGAGGAGCGGCTCGCACCGGGCGCAGGCTTCGACGAGCACCCGCACAGCCACACGGAGATCGTCACATGGGTGGTGGAGGGCGAGCTGACCCACCGCGACTCCACGGGCCACACGTCGCTGATCCGCCCCGGCGACGTCCAGCGCCTGAGCGCGGGCGCCGGCGTCCGCCACGTGGAACGCAACGACGGGCAGGCTCCGCTGGTCTTCGTCCAGATGTGGCTTGCCCCCCGCGAACCGGGTGGCGACCCGGTCTACGAGGTGGTCCACGGTATCGCCGACTCGACCCCGTATGCGGTCCCGGAGGCGGGCGCGATGCTGCACGTACGGCGCTTGGGGGCGGGGGAGCGGACGGCGGTGCCGGACGCGGCGTATGTGTATGTGCACGTGGTGCGGGGCGAAGTGCGGTTGGACGGGGAGGAGCTGGGGCCGGGGGACGCGGCGCGGATCACGGACGCCAAGGACCTGGAGGTGGTGGCGGTGACGGGGGCGGATCTGCTGGTGTGGGAGATGACGGATCGCTGATCGCCGGGGTGCCGCGTCCGGGTCCGGATGTGCAGGGGGAGAGACCTGAGCCGGCAGGGCGCCGCGCAGGTGTAAGCCGCTCGTCCACGCGCCGGCGGACCGCACCCGATCGCGATCACCGTGGATCAGGCAGGTCAGCGCTGCAGGGTGAGGAGACCCGGCCGGTACGGCAGTTGCTCGTAGGGGGTGTTCACCGGTGTGGTGGGGGACTTGCCCTGGTAGACCAGGGCCGCAACCGCGGCGGCGAGCACCGCAGACACATGTCTGCGGCTGCACCTTCGTCTGTGCATGGGGACCTCGTAATCCGTGAGTGAGCGGTCCTGGTCGGCCCCGTCGGAGGCTGCGCGGACTGTCGATGTGGTGGCGGCGGAATGTTCGTTATGCCGAACAAAGGTCGAAGTGTCGAGCAAACTGGATCATAGAGAACCGGTGAACGGCGTCAATACCTCTCGCATGATTCGCGAGCCGGAACTTCGCAGCGCTTGCGCCGTAGACGGGTCGACCTCCGGGCTTTCCGGCGAGCCGAGAGACAGGACTTGCACGGGCAGATTGCGACCGCCGCCTGCGTATGGGGTCCGTCGTGTCCACCCTCCTGGAGCGAACGGTTCGGACGGTTCAATGTCTTGACGCCCCTCTGGAGTTCGCCGATAGTCATGGCTTGATCCGAACGGCCGAGTGACAGCCGCCTCGTTCCCTCGAATTGTTAGCGCTAACAATTCGAGAAAACGAGGCGGCAAATCCGCAGGCCCGGACGCGTCCGCCCGCCCTCAGGCCCCCATCAGCCCACCGCGAACCCCGTCGGGGCGCGGCTTGTTTTCCCCATATCGATGAACAAGGGAGTTCTGGTGCCTGCGTTGCTCATGTTCCGCCGACTGCGCCGGAGGCTCGTTGTCTCCTTGGCCGCGGTGGCGCTCGCCTTCACCGGCCTTATCGCCTTCAGCGAAGCCTCGCACGCCGCTACACAAGGGCCCTGCGACATTTACGCGGCGGGCGGCACGCCGTGCGTCGCGGCGCACAGCACCACCCGCGCGCTGTTCGCCTCCTACAACGGCCCGCTCTACCAGGTGCAGCGCGCGTCGGACAGTACGTCGCAGGACGTCGGGGTACTGTCCGCCGGAGGCGTCGCCAACGCCGCGGCGCAGGATTCCTTCTGCGCGGGCACCACCTGCACCATCACCCGCGTCTACGACCAGACCGGCGGCGGCAACACCCTGGTCTACCAGGGACCCGGCGGGACCGGCGGCGCCGACACGGCGGCCACCGCGAACACCGAACCGCTGAGCGTGGGCGGCCAGAAGGCTTACGCGCTTTACATCAACCCCGGTAACAGCTACTTCGCCTACAGCTCCACCGGGGGCGTGCCGACCGGCAGCTCACCCGAGGGCGAGTACATGGTCACCAGCGGCACCCACGTCAACGGCGGCTGCTGCTTCGACTACGGCAACACGGAGATCGACCACCATGCCGACGGCAACGGTGCCATGGACGCGATCAACTTCAGCACGGAATGCTGGTTCGGCGGGTGCAGCGGAACCGGGCCGTGGGTGCAGGCGGACCTGGAGAACGGCCTGTTCGTCGGTGGCAGCAAGGCGTGGAATCCCAACCAGGTCTCCGAGACCAGCCACTTCGTCACCGCGATGCTCAAGAACAACGGCACCACCCAGATGGCGCTGAAGGGCGCCAACGCGCAGTCCGGGAGCCTGACCCAGTTCTACAGCGGCTCACTGCCCACCGGGTACAACCCGATGCACAAGCAGGGCGCCATCATCCTCGGCAGCGGCGGTGACTGCTGCCAGACCAACCGCAACGCGAGCGCGGGCACCTTCTACGAGGGCGCCATGGTCAGGGGCTACCCCTCCGACGCCACCGACGCCGCGGTCCAGGCCGACGTCGCCGCGGCCGGTTACAGCACCACCACCCCCTTCACCCCGGGCGCGAAGGTCTCGCTGCAGGCCACCACCTCCTGCTGCACCGGCGACTACCTGCAGCACGACACCAGCGACGACAAGGTCGTGATCGCGCCGGTGACCTCCAGCAGTTCGGCCACCGACAAGGGCGACGCCACCTGGATCGTCCGCGCCGGCCTGGCCAACAGCAACTGCGTCTCCTTCGAGTCGGCCAACACACCCGGCAGTTACCTCAGGCACTACGCGTTCCAGCTCCATCTCCAGCCCAATGACGGCACCGGCCAGTTCGCCGCCGACGCCACCTTCTGCTCCAAGCCGGGAAACAGCGGCACGGGCTACTCCCTGCAGTCCTTCAACTACCCGGCCAAGTACATCCGCCACTACAAATTCACGGCCTACATAGCCGGCAACGGCGGCTCCAACGCCTGGGACAACCCGTCGTCGTGGGCCCAGGACACCAGTTGGCTCACCGCATCTCCCTGGAGCTGACGAGCAACCGGCCTCTCTGAGCGCCTCCAGCGCATGGTGACCGAGGGCGTCGTCAGCCCCGTACCTCCGCCAGCACCGCGTCCGTGAACGGCGTCCACGCCTCGATCGCCCACGGGCCGAAGGCGCGGTCCGTCAGCGCCACGCACGCCACCCCCGCGTCCGGGTCGATCCACAGGAACGTGCCCGACTGGCCGAAGTGGCCGAAGGTCCGCGGGGACGACGAACTGCCCGTCCAGTGCGGTGACTTGGAGTCGCGGATCTCGAACCCCAGTCCCCAGTCGTTCGGGTTCTGGTGGCCGTAGCCGGGCAGCACCCCCTTCGTCCCGGGGTACTGCACCGTCATCGCCTCCGCCACCGTGCGCGGATCCAGCAGCCGCGGCGCCTGCACCTCCGCCGCGAACCGAGCCAGGTCCGCCACCGTGGAGACGCCGTCCTTCGCCGGGGAGCCGTCGAGGGTCGTGGACGTCATGCCGAGCGGCTCGAGGACCGCCTGCCGGGCGTACTCGGCGAACGGGATGTCCGTCGCCTTCGCAACATGGTCACCCAGCACCTCGAACCCGGCGTTCGAGTACAGCCGACGCTCTCCGGGCGCCGACGTCACCCGGTGCTCGTCGAAGGCCAGCCCGGACGTGTGCGCGAGCAGATGGCGTACCGTCGCCCCGGACGGCCCGGCCGGTTCGTCCAGCTCGATGGCCCCCTCCTCGTACGCGACGAGCACCGCGTACGCGGCCAGCGGCTTGGTCACCGAGGCCAGCGGAAAGCGGTGTTCGACCGGACCGTGCGTCCCGAGCACGGTGCCGTCCGCCCGGACGACCGCCGCGGCGGCGGTGGGGACGGGCCAGTCAGTGATCAGGGCCAGGCTCTGCAGGGGCATGCCCCGAGCCTATGCGGCTCACAGCTGCAGCCGCATCGAGGGGTCCGGCTTGCGCACGAAGCCCAGGGACGCGTACAGCGGCTCCGCCTCGGCGGACGCGTTCAGGTCGACCTGGGGGACGCCCTGCTCCCGGAACCAGCCCAGCACCTCCTCCATGCAGGCGCGGGCATAGCCCCGGCGGCGCACGTCCGGATCGGTGGCCACGCTGAAGACGTGTCCGACCCGCCCGTGCGGATTGCCGGCCCGCCCGATCCGGTACTCGATCGTCCCGGCCACCAGCGCCGCCAGCGCCCCCGGCCGCTCCGGATGGTCCACGACGAACGCCGCGAAGCCGCCGTCCGGATCGGCGAGCCGGCCGCGCAGGGCCGGTAGGGACTCCGCGTGCCACTTTGTGGAGGAGTCGGAGGGGTCGGAGGAGAAGACCGAATCGATCATCACCTGGCGCAGGCGCAGCACTTCTTCGGCGTCCTCGGGCACGGCCCGGCGTACGAGACTCATGTCCCGCACGCTAGCCACAGCCCGTCGTCCGGGTCTCGCCATTTTCATTACATTCCGCTTGCTTGGAGTGCACTCGAAGGCCCTAGCGTGGGGGCCATGACGGTGATCGAGACCTTGGCCGAGGCGGCCGAAAACGGGACCGACATCTGCGGCGTACCGCCCGGGCGGCACCCCCGCCCCGACGGGCAGGACAGTTACACGATCAGCGAGGTCGTCGCCTTCACCGGTCTGACGGCGCACACCTTGCGCTGGTACGAGCGGATCGGGCTGATGCCCCATGTGGACCGCTCGCACACCGGCCAGCGCCGCTACTGCAACGCCGACCTGGACTGGCTCGACCTCGTCGGCAAGCTCCGGCTCACCGGCATGCCCGTGGCCGACATGGTGCGCTACGCGGAACTGGTGCGCGCCGGAGACCATACCTACGCCGAGCGGTACGAACTCCTGGAGGCGACCCGCCGGGACGTGCTCGCCCGGATCGCGGAGCTCCAGGACACGCTCGCGGTGCTCAACCGGAAGATCGATTTCTACGCGGACGCCGGGCGCGCCCTGGCGTCGGAGAGGCCCCGATGACGGACAGCAGGATCTCGCAGGTGCGGCTCGGCGACGACGGCCCCGAGGTGGGTGTGCAGGGACTCGGCTGCATGGGCATGAGTTTCGCGTACGGCCCCGCGGACGCCGAGGAGTCGCGTGTCGCACTGGAGCGGGCGCTGGAGCTCGGCGTCACCCTGTACGACACGGCGGACATGTACGGCGCGGGGGAGAACGAGAAGTTCCTGTCGCCGTTCTTCAAGGCCCATCGGGACGAGGTCGTCATCGCCACCAAGTTCGCGATCTCCACCTCGCCCGACGACCCCTTCAAGCGGGTCGTCCGCAACGACCCGCCCTACATCCGCCGGTGCGTCGAGGCGAGCCTGAAGCGCCTGGACGTCGACGTGATCGACCTCTACTACATGCACCGCCGGGACGTGAACGTGCCGATCGAGGAGAGCGTCGGCACCATGGCGGAGCTGGTGCGCGAGGGCAAGGTCAAGCACCTCGGGCTGAGCGAGGTCACCGCCGACGAACTCCGGGCGGCCCGGGCCGTCCACCCGATCGCCGCGGTGCAGTCGGAGTGGTCGCTGTTCAGCCGGGACATCGAGGCTCACGTGGTGCCGGCCGCCAAGGAGCTGGGCGTGGCCCTGGTGCCGTACTCGCCGCTCGGCCGCGGCTTCCTCACGGGCTCCTTCTCGAACGCGGAGACGGACCTCACGGACCAGGACTTCCGCCGTACGATGCCCCGCTTCACGGGCGAGAACGCGGCCGCCAACCGGGCGCTGCTCGAACCGATCCGGTCGGTGGCGAAGGCCCACGACGCCTCGCCGGCGCAGATCGCGCTGGCCTGGGTGCAGCAGCAGGCCGCGGTGCGCGGCCTCGCGGTGGTCCCCATCCCGGGCACGACCAAGCGCTCACGGGTGGAGGAGAACGTGACGGCGACGCGGATCGTCCTGTCGGAGGAGGAGCTGTCCCTGCTGGAGCCGATCGCGTCCAAGGTGGCAGGCGACCGCTACCCGGACATGAGCTTCACGTCGGTGGGGCGGGAGTAGGCGCTCACCGAACCCGGCAGGCGCTCAGAGTTCCGCCAGCAACTCCGCCTTCTTCACGGAGAACTCCTCGTCCGTGACGAGCCCCGCCTCATGCAGCTCCCCGAGGTGGCGAATCCGCTCGGCGATGTCCGCCGGGTCCCTACGAGCGGCGGGCACCGCGACCGGGGCGGTGCCCGCCGCCCGCGCAGCGGCCAGCACGGCCGCGGCGAACGGCAACGACTCATGCACCGGGCCGTAGCCGAGCCCGAACACCACGGCCGCCGGGTCCTGGTCCGGCTGAGCCGGCGGCGAGCCACCCGCATCTCGGCGCAGCAGTCGCAGGTACCCGTCGAACGCCTCGGGCGACCGCCACTCCACCCCGCTGAGTCCGGTGACCGGGAAACTCTGGTCGCCGGCCTTCCACTTGGCCGAGGACGCGCCCGTCCTAAACCAGCGGAAGGACACCGCCCCGCCGTCGAAGGACGCCTTCCCGTCGTATGCCTTGAACTGCAGCGGCGCCTCGGGCGGCGCGACCAGGAACCGCTCGGCGGGGGCGCCGTCAGCGCTGATACGGGCGCACAGCTCGTCCACGTAGGACTGGGCGAGGCTCTCGCGGTCGGCGGGCAGGACCAGCCGGTAGGGGTCGGAGGTCTCCTTGAGCTGTCCGTCCGCCGCCTCCATCAGCGGGTCGGCGCCGGGTCTGGGCAGCGCGTGCAGGACCAAGGTCCCGCGTCTGCCCGGGCGCAGTGTGACCCCCGCGATCGCCTCCAGGGGGATACGGCGCTGCCCGAGCGCCTGGAACAGCTTCGGTGTGCGGATCCCCCGTTCGAAGCGGATGAGCACGGAGTCGGACTCGAACTCCCAGACGGCATGAAATCCGGCCAGTACGTCACCCATGCGGCTCATCGTATGCGGCACGCGCTCCTCCGTCGCTCCCCGAGCAGACCGCAATTCCTGGTCTTCTACGCGCGTCCGACCGGCGCGGTGCCGGGCAGATCCGACCGGCACGCGTCATCGTCGTGTGCGCAGTGCACCGCGTCGTACGCACCGACGCCGATCTCGGCGAAGTTGTGCAGGCTCTCGGTGCCCGGCGCGAAGTAGCCGGCGTGCCCCTCCGCCCCGTGTGCGGACAGCACCCTCGCGCCGAAGCCCCGGGAGACCGGGTCGGCGCCGTGGCCGAGGCCCCCGACCTCCAGGTAGGGCACGTCCTGGATCCAGTCGTCGGCGTCCCGCATGGCCCACACCCGGGCCGTGGTGTGCAGCCCGGTGGCCGACTCGGTGCGCATGCCGGGGCTGCCCGCCACCGTTATGTCGGACACCCGCGCGGGCAGCGTGCGCGCGGCGATCCCGCACAGCACCGAGCCGTAGCTGTGGCAGTACAGCTGGACGGACGAGCGGCCGGGCAGAGCCCGCAGCAGGGCGTTCAGCCGGACGGCGCCCACCTCGGCGCGCATCGCGGTCGCGGCTTCCATGCCGAGGCCGCCGGGCGAGGTGTAGTCGGCCCAGGCGATCACGGCCGTACGGGTCCCGGGGCTCGCCGCCCGCTCCGCCGCGTACAGCGACTGGGCCATGCCGACCGGGGCCGAGTACTGGCGGACGGTGCGCTGGAAGGTGAGCAGGTCGGTGTCGACGCCGGGCACGACGACCGAGACCCGCTGGGCGGAGTCCAGGTCACCGAAGACCTCCGCGACCCGGCCCGAACCGGCCGGGTCGAAGGCGAGGATCTGCCGGCCTTTCTGCATCAGCGCCTCGAAGCGGTGCATGAGGCGGCCCGCCTCCTGCTGGCCCACCGACGACAGCCGGTCGTCGTGCATCCGTGCGCGCTCGACCCTCCGCTGCTGGTCGAGGGCGATGTGGTTGGCCTCGTAACGCAGGCCCACCGGCGCGCCGTTCATGTTGCCGACCGCGAGCGGGTAACGGTGGGCGAGCCGGGAGCGCTGGTGGGCGCCGATCGAGGAGAAGAAGCGGGCGAGGTGGGCCGGGGAGTCACCGGGGTCCGGGAGCCTGTGACCGGCGATCGCGCCGTGCTCCCACGCAGAACGCGACGCCTCGAGGGGCGTCGCGCCACGATGGCTGCGCACGGCGGTCCAGCCGGTCGTCGCGAGCATCACGAAGACCACGGCCAGCGCGAGCAGTGCGCGCCAGACGTTGAGTTGCGGGGAGGTGTCGAAGGAAGTCACTGGGAGGACACACTAGGAGAACGAGAGGGTCTCGCGTTAACCGAGTGACGCGTCTCACGTTTCTCATATGCCAATTAGGGCAAAATGGGTAGGCCTTGCGTTCGATCGTCACGCTGAGTCGATGAGGTGCACGTCACTTGGCACACGCTGTCACGGAGAGGTCACCCGCCCGGCCGCTGTCGCCTCGGGGTGCGCCGGGAATTCACTTGACGACCACGGGGTCGACACGCAATCAGTTCCCGCTCTGCGTACGTCGTCACTGCGTGCGCCACTTGTCCGCCAACGCGGGCCGGAGGGCGTCGAGATACGCGGCCGTCAGCTCGCGGATCGCGTCCACGCTGGTGTCGCCGCCCGCGCACCACAGGCGTTCCGTGACCCGGATCACCCCGCCGAACACGGCCACCGCGACACGCGGTCGCGGGTCGGTGTCCATGTCGAGCCCCTCACGCCCGGCGATGATCCGGGCGATCTCCTCCTCCAGCTCCGCCGAGCGGCGCAGATGGGTGGCGAACAGGGAGGGTGTCGACTCGATCAACCGGTAGGTGCGCATGTGGAGTTCCACCGGAACGATCCGCTCGATGGCCTCGCCGATGCCGTCCCAGCCCTCCAGCACCGCCTGCCGCAGCGCCTCCAACGGGGCCTCGTCGCGCGGCCGTCCGCGCAGGAGGTCGACGAAGTGCTCCTCCGCGACGGACTGGGCGAAGAAGACGACGTCCTCCTTGCCGGCGAAGTACCGGAAGAAGGTGCGCTGCGAGACGTCCACGGCCTCGGCGATGTCGTCGACGGTCGTCTCCTCGTACCCCCGGGTGGTGAACAGCTCCAGGGCGGCACGCAACAGCGCGTCCCGGGTGCGCTGCTTCTTGCGCTCACGCAGACCCGGCCGCGACGCCGTTTCCATCAGTCCTCATTCCGTTCATCCGTCTCGTTCACACTATCCGGGAGCGGCGTGACAGTTACCGACTTGTGAACTGGTTTGTCAATTGTCAGTGGCTGTCACTAGCCTCGCCCACATGACTAGTCAGACCGTCGACACGACAGGGCCGGGGGACAAGGCGCCGGCAGCCCCGTCGGACCCCGCGCCGGGCAGGGGGCTGCGCGGGCACCCGTGGTTCACCCTGATCACCGTTGCCGTGGGGGTCATGATGGTGGCCCTGGACGGCACCATCGTGGCCATCGCCAACCCGGCCATCCAGAAGGACCTGCGCGCCAGCTTCGCCGATGTCCAGTGGATCACCAACGGCTACTTCCTCGCCCTCGCGGTCTCCCTGATCACCGCGGGCAAGCTCGGCGACCGCTTCGGTCACCGGCAGACCTTCCTCATCGGTGTGACCGGCTTCGCCGCCGCGTCGGGCGCCATCGGCCTGTCGCACAGCATCGCCGCGGTCGTCACCTTCCGCGTCTTCCAGGGCCTGTTCGGCGCGCTGCTGATGCCGGCCGCGCTCGGTCTGCTGCGGGCCACCTTCCCGGCCGAGAAGCTGAACATGGCGATCGGCATCTGGGGCATGGTCATCGGCGCCTCCACCGCGGGCGGCCCGATCCTCGGCGGCGTCCTCGTCGAGCACGTGAACTGGCAGTCGGTGTTCTTCATCAACGTTCCGGTCGGCGCCCTCGCCCTGGTCCTGGGCCTGCTGATCCTGACCGACCACCGCGCCGAGAACGCGCCGCGCTCCTTCGACGTCCTCGGCATCGCGCTGCTGTCCGGCGCCATGTTCTGCCTGGTCTGGGCACTGATCAAGGCCCCGACGTGGGGCTGGGGCGACGGGAAGACGTGGCTGTTCATCGGAGCGTCCGTGCTGGGCTTCGCCCTCTTCTCCATCTGGGAGACGAGGGTGAAGGAGCCGCTGATCCCGCTGTCGCTGTTCCGTTCGGTGCCGCTGTCCGCCGGTGTCGTCCTGATGGTCCTGATGGCGATCGCCTTCATGGGCGGCCTGTTCTTCGTCACCTTCTACCTGCAGAACGTGCACGGGATGAGCCCGATCGACGCCGGCCTGCACCTCCTGCCGCTCACCGGCATGATGATCGTGGGCTCACCGCTCGCGGGCGCGCTGATCACCAAGCTGGGCCCCCGCATTCCGCTCGCCGGCGGCATGCTCGCCACCGCCGTCGCCATGTACGGCATGTCCACGCTCAAGGCGGGCACGGGGAGCGCCACCATGTCGCTGTGGTTCGCCCTCCTGGGACTCGGCCTGGCCCCCGTGATGGTCGGCGCCACCGAGGTCATCGTGGGCAACGCGCCCATGGAGCTGTCCGGTGTGGCCGGTGGTCTCCAGCAGGCCGCCATGCAGATCGGCGGCAGCCTCGGTACGGCGGTGCTGGGCGCCGTGATGGCCTCCAAGGTGGACCACGACCTGCCCGGCAACTGGAAGGACGCGGGACTCCCGCCGATCGGCCAGGCCCAGCTGGACCAGGCCTCCGAGGCCGTACAGGTCGGCGTCGCCCCGGTGCCGAAGGGCACGCCGGAGGCGTTCGCCGCGAAGATCACCTCCGTCGCGCACGACACGTTCATCTCCGGGATGAGCCTCGCCTCCCTCGTCGCGGCCGGGGTCGCGGCCGCGGCCGTACTGGTCGCGCTGCTCACCAGGCGCGGGGAGAACGCGGAGGCGGGCGCGGGCGCCGCGCACATCTGACGCCGCCAGAGGGCAAGTTCGCTCATCAGGGTGAAGGCGCTCAAGATCCCTCCCGCCGGGCGTGCGCCGCGGGTCACAGTGGGTCACGTCCTGCGGTGCGCTGCTGGAGGGGGGCAGCGCATCGGCAGGACTGAAACGCGAAACGGGGGTACCCGCACATCAGCCCGAACCGACGGCTGAGTCAGGGAGTTGATGATGGCGGGCTTCGGACACGGCACGCGCAGGTACCCCCGCTCACGGAGCCGGATGTGGTCCCGGAGCGGGCCGGATAGCGCGACGCTGGGGATCGTCGGAGTCATCTGCGCGATCGCGGGCTTCTTCGCCCTCGGCATCATCCTTGGCCCGGTCGCGGTCATCTGCGGCTGGCTGGCCATGGGCCGCACCTGGACGGGAAGCCGTTCGGTGCCGGCCCTGGTGGCCGTGGTCCTGGGAGCGATCGACACGCTCCTGGCGATCGTGTGGCTGGCGGGCGGGACACCCGGTTTGACGTAGTCGGTAGCCGTGCAGCTGCACAGCTGCGGGCAGTCGTGCCTCCCCCAGTGCCCTGAAGGGCACTGGGGACCCCCGGGGGCGGAACCCGCCCCCGGCCAGCCCCAGCCCAGCACCGGGCACCGCTACAGCTGACGTTCCTGCCGCGCGGCACGCGACAACGCCGCGACCTCGCCCCGAAGCGCCCGCACCTCCTGCGTCAACGCCTCGATCGCCGCGGTCTGCCGCCGCTCCTCCACGTCGTCCTTCTCGAACCGCGCGATGAACCACGTGGCGATGTTGGCGGTCACCACACCCAGCAGGGCTATCCCCGACAGCATCAGCCCGACCGCGATCATCCGCCCCAGCCCGGTGGTCGGCGCGTGATCCCCGTACCCCACGGTCGTCATCGTCGTGAACGACCACCACACCGCGTCGCCCAGCGTCCTGATGTTCCCGCGCGGCGACTGGCGTTCCACCGACAGCACGGCCAGCGACCCGAACATCAGCAGCCCGATCACGGCTCCGCCGACATACGTCGTCAGCCGGATCTGCGAGGCCATCCGCGCCCGCCGCCCCACGAGTATCAGCGTGGCCACCATCCGCAGCAGTCTGAGCGGCTGCAGCATCGGCAGGATCACCGCGCACAGGTCCAGCCAGTGCGTCCGTACGAACTCACGCCGCTGCCCGGACAGCGCCAGCCGCACCAGGTAGTCGGCGGCGAACGCCGCCCACACCGCCCACTCCACCACCGCGCACGCGGTCGCCAGTGCCCGGCTCGCCCCGCTTTCCACGATCGGCACGGCGTACGCGACGCCGAACAGGACCGCCAGCGCCAGCAGGGGGCGCTGGGTGTGGTACTCCCAACGGCCCTGCGCCGACTGCTCGTTCATGCCCGCATCGTAAAGAACGTAAAGAGACATGACGACGAAGGGCGGCGGGAGCGGGGCACCGCCGCCCTTCGACCGCTATCGCTCAGGCCGAGCGCAGCGTGATGTCACGCGTCGCCGCCGGCCGCGCCGGGGTCCGCCGCCGTCACGTCCAGCAGCTGGTACCGGTCGATGGCCTGCTTCAGCACCGAGCGGTCGACCTTCCCCTCCTTCGCCAGCTCCGCGAGCACCGCCACCACGACGGACTGCGCGTCGATGTGGAAGAAGCGGCGCGCCGCACCGCGCGTGTCGGCGAAGCCGAAGCCGTCCGCGCCCAGCGACTGGTACGTCCCCGGCACCCAGCGCGCGATCTGGTCCGGCACCGACCGCATCCAGTCGGAGACCGCCACGAACGGCCCCTCCGCACCGCTGAGCTTCCGCGTCACGTACGGGACGCGCTGCTCCTCCTCCGGGTGCAGCAGGTTGTGCTCCTCGCACGCCACGGCCTCGCGCCGCAGCTCGTTCCAGGAGGTCGCCGACCAGACGTCGGCCTTCACGTTCCACTCCTCGGCGAGGATCCTCTGCGCCTCGACCGCCCAGGGCAGGGCGACACCGGAGGCCATGATCTGCGCCGGGACGGAGCCCGCCGTGCCCTCGCTGAAGCGGTAGACGCCCTTGAGGATGCCCTCGACGTCCACGTTCGCCGGCTCGGCCGGGTGCTGGATGGGCTCGTTGTAGACGGTGAGGTAGTAGAAGACGTCCTCGCCGTGCGGGTGCTCGGGCGAGGAGCCGTACATCCGGCGCAGACCGTCCTGCACGATGTAGGCGATCTCGTAGGCGAACGCCGGGTCGTACGCCACGCACGCCGGGTTCGTCGAGGCGAGCAGCTGCGAGTGGCCGTCCGCGTGTTGCAGCCCCTCACCGGTCAGCGTCGTACGGCCGGCGGTCGCGCCCAGGACGAAGCCGCGCGCCAGCTGGTCGGCCATCTGCCAGAACTGGTCGCCGGTGCGCTGGAAACCGAACATCGAGTAGAAGACGTACACCGGGATGAGCGGCTCGCCGTGCGTGGCGTACGCCGAGCCCGCCGCGATCAGCGACGCGGTGCAGCCCGCCTCGGAGATGCCGTCGTGCAGCATCTGCCCGGTCGGCGACTCCTTGTACGCGAGCAGCAGGTCCCGGTCCACGGCCTCGTACTGCTGGCCGAGCGGGTTGTAGATCTTCGCGCTCGGGAAGAACGAGTCCATGCCGAAGGTGCGGTACTCGTCGGGCGCGATCAGCACGAACCGCCTGCCGAGCTCCTTGTCCCGCATGAGGTCCTTCAGCAGTCGTACGAACGCCATGGTCGTGGCGATCGACTGCTGACCGGAGCCCTTCTTCACGGTCGCGTATGTCTTGTCGTCCGGCAGCGCCAGCGGCTTCGACCGCACGACCCGCGTCGGGACGTATCCGCCGCACGCCTTGCGCATGTCGTGCATGTACTGGATCTCCTCCGAGTCCCGGCCCGGGTGGTAGTACGGCGGCGGGCCGGACTCCAGCTCCTTGTCGGAGATCGGCAGGTGCAGGCGGTCCCGGAAGTGCTTGAGGTCGGTGACCGTCAGCTTCTTCATCTGGTGGGTGGCGTTGCGGCCCTCGAAGTTCGGGCCCAGCGTCCAGCCCTTGATCGTCTTGGCCAGGATCACCGTCGGCTGGCCCTTGTGGGCCTTGGCCGCGGAGAAGGCGGCGTAGATCTTGCGGTGGTCGTGACCTCCACGGCCCAGGTGCAGGATCTGGTCGTCGCTCATGTTCTCGACCATCGCGCGCAGCCGCAGGTCGTCGCCGAAGAAGTGCTCGCGGATGTACGCGCCGGACTCGGTGGCGTACGTCTGGAACTGGCCGTCCGGCGTGGTGTTCATCTTGTTGACCAGCACGCCGTCCCGGTCCTGGGCCAGCAGCGGGTCCCAGGAGCGGTCCCAGATCAGCTTGATCACGTTCCAGCCGGCGCCCCGGAAGACCGACTCAAGCTCCTGGATGATCTTCCCGTTGCCGCGGACCGGGCCGTCCAGGCGCTGCAGGTTGCAGTTGACCACGAACGTGAGGTTGTCGAGGCCCTCGCGGGCGGCGATCGTCAGCTGTCCGAGCGACTCCGGCTCGTCCATCTCGCCGTCGCCCAGGAACGCCCACACGTGCGACTTGGAGGTGTCGGCGATGCCGCGAGCCTCCATGTAGCGGTTCATCCGCGCCTGGTAGATCGCGCCGATCGGGCCGAGGCCCATGGAGACCGTCGGGAACTCCCAGAAGTCCGGCATCGAGCGCGGGTGCGGGTAGCTGGAGAGGCCGTACGGCGCCTTGGACTTCTCCTGGCGGAACCCGTCCAGGTGCTGCTCGGTGAGCCGGTCGAGGAGGTACGCGCGGGCGTAGATGCCCGGCGAGGCGTGCCCCTGGAAGAAGACCTGGTCGCCGCCGTCGCCCTCGTCCTTGCCGCGGAAGAAGTGGTTGAAGCCCACGTCGTACAGCGAGGCGGAGGAGGCGAAGGTGGCGATGTGGCCGCCCACGCCGATACCGGGGCGCTGGGCGCGGGAGACCATGACGGCGGCGTTCCACCGGGTGGCGTTGAGGATCTTGCGTTCGATCTCCTCGTTGCCGGGGAAGAACGGTTCGCTCTTGGTGGGGATGGTGTTGACGTAGTCCGTGCTGCGCATCTCGGGCACGGCCACGCGTCGCTCACGGGCCCGCTCGATCAGACGGAGCATCAGGTAGCGGGCCCGCTCCCGGCCGCGCTCGTCCACGGCGGCGTCGAGCGAGTCGAGCCACTCCTGGGTTTCTTCGGGGTCGAAGTCAGGAACCTGACTCGGAAGGCCGCCAATGATGATCGGATTGCGATCGGATCCGGAAGCCACGCTGTTCCTTACCTGTCAGAGGGCCACTTTTTCCTGTGCCTGCACCGGTCCCCATCGTGTACCTCGGGGAAGTGAAACGTCATCTCTACTGCGAGGTAACCATGGCGGCGGACCGGATGTTCAGGGGCGGGCCCGATCAAAGCGCAACGATACGCCCAGGCCGTGACGCGCCCCGCAAAGTCATTCGGGGCCCGTACCCGCGGATGATTCCGGAATGCGCAAACCGGGCAGAACGGTGTGGTGTAGGTCACCTCGCGGCGCGATACCGTGCCTGGAGTTGCGGCGACACGGCCAGGATCGTCACCGTTTCGGCGGTCTGAACCGCCGGGTACTTGCGCGATCCGCCCCGCCCGTGTGGACTACGGCCAATGCTTCGCGTACGCGCGTGGCTGAGATTCCATCCAAGACATGATCAGGAGGCAACCCGTGAGCGCGACCGCGGACCACGCGGAGGAGCGGACGAACCCTGCCGTGAGGCTGGGGTTCCAGCCCGAGCAGGTGGTCCAGGAGATCGGCTACGACGACGATGTCGACCAGGAGCTTCGCGAGGCCATCGAGGAAGTTGTCGGCAGCGAGCTCGTGGACGAGGACTACGACGACGTTGCCGATGCCGTGGTGCTGTGGTTCCGCGACGAGGACGGCGACCTGACGGATGCGCTGGTGGACGCCACCACGTACGTCGAAGAAGGCGGCTCGATCCTGCTCCTCACGCCGAAGACCGGCCGAACGGGCTATGTGGAGCCCAGCGACATCTCGGAAGCCGCGACGACGGCGGGTCTGTCGGCGTCCAAGAGCGTCAGTGTGGGCAAGGACTGGAGCGGCTCGCGTCTGGTGACGCCTAAGGCCGCGAAGTCCAAGCGGTGACGCTCCGCCGGGGTGCCGGCCACTGAGCGGTGCCCCCGGGCGGGTGGCCGTAGCCGGGGGTTGCGCCCCCGGACCCCCATCGGCCTGGACGGCCTCGCCCTCGATCTCGCCCAAGCTCTTCGAGCAGGGGAACGCTCGCGGACGGGCTGGTTTTGCCCAGCCCGTCCGCGAGCGTGCCCTGGTCACTGCGTAGGGTGGTCCTGCCTCAACCGTCCCGTCGAAAGGGAAGCAGGACCATGGCGATCCAGGTCGGCGACAAGGCCCCCGACTTCGAGCTCAAGGACAACCACGGCAGGTCCGTGAAGCTCTCCGACTTCCGCGGTCAGAAGAACGTGGTGCTGCTCTTCTACCCGTTCGCCTTCACCGGCGTGTGCACCGGGGAGCTGTGCGCGCTGCGCGACAACCTGCCGACGTTCGTCAACGACGACACCCAGCTGCTCGCCGTCTCCAACGACTCCATCCACACCCTGCGCGTCTTCGCCGAGCAGGAGGGCCTGGAGTACCCGCTGCTGTCCGACTTCTGGCCGCACGGCAACATTTCGCGCGCCTACGGCGTCTTCGACGAGGACAAGGGTTGCGCGGTGCGCGGGACCTTCATCATCGACAAGGAGGGCGTCGTGCGGTGGACCGTCGTCAACGGCCTGCCGGACGCGCGTGACCTGAACGAGTACGTGAAGGCGCTCGACACCCTGTGATCCCGTGCCGAAGGGTCCACCCGAGAGGCGCGCCCCTTCGGCTTACTTCGGTTCCAAGGCCTGTGGGGCGTGGGAACCCGTCACTAGGATCGACTCGTTGATCCGGTACATCGCACGACGGGGCTCCCCGCCCCTGGACACCAATGGAGGGACTCGTGGGAGTCAGCCTCAGCAAGGGCGGCAACGTATCGCTGACCAAGGAGGCCCCCGGCCTGACCGCGGTCCTCGTCGGACTCGGCTGGGACGTCCGCACCACCACCGGCACCGACTTCGACCTGGACGCCAGCGCTCTGCTGCTGAACTCGTCGGGCAAGGTGGCCAGCGACCAGAACTTCGTGTTCTTCAACAACCTCAAGAGCCCCGACGGCTCCGTCGAGCACACCGGTGACAACCTCACGGGTGAGGGCGAGGGCGACGACGAGGTGATCAAGGTCAACCTCGCGGCGGTGCCGGCGGACGTCGACAAGATCGTCTTCCCGGTCTCGATCTACGACGCCGAGAACCGTCAGCAGTCCTTCGGCCAGGTGCGCAACGCGTTCATCCGCGTGGTGAACCAGGCCAACCAGCAGGAGATCGCGCGGTACGACCTGAGCGAGGACGCGTCCACGGAGACCGCCATGGTGTTCGGCGAGCTGTACCGCCACGGCGCCGAGTGGAAGTTCCGCGCCATCGGCCAGGGCTACGCCTCGGGCCTGCGCGGCATCGCCCAGGACTTCGGCGTCAACGTCTGACCCGAGCGCACCGGCCCACGACTCCTCCGCACCGTCCGACGCGGGCGGTGCGGGGAGCCGTATGTTCCGCGAGGGCCGCGTGCCCCTCGGGGTTCGTCGGGCTGCCCTCCGGCCCTGCGACGACTTCGCCCGCACGACACCACGCCTCCGGCCGCCGAGGGTTTCCCCTTCGGCCACCGGGGGAGAAACCAGCACCACCAGGGGGGGGCTCGGACCAGCCGGGGGAAACCCTCATCACCGGGGCCGATCCCGTCACCGGGGCCGATCCCGTCACCGGGGCCGATCCCATCAGTGGGGACGAGCCCCCAGCACCGGGGCCCGCCTCATCACCGGGGCACCAACCCCGGCCACCGGGGGAGGAACCCCCGCGTCCGGGGGACCAGCCCCCGGCCACCGGGGGGTTTCGCCCCCCGGGGCAACCACGTACCGGGGAGGATCAGGATCATGGGCGTCACGCTCGCCAAGGGAGGCAATGTCTCCCTGTCCAAGGCCGCGCCGAACCTCACGCAGGTGATGGTCGGGCTCGGCTGGGACGCGCGCTCCACCACCGGGGCCCCCTTCGACCTGGATGCCAGCGCACTGCTGTGCAGCGGCGGTCGGGTCCTCGGTGACGAGTGGTTCGTCTTCTACAACCAGCTCAAGAGCCCCGACGGCTCCGTCGAACACACCGGCGACAACCTCACCGGTGAGGGGGAGGGCGACGACGAGACCATCCTGGTGGACCTCTCCAAGGTCCCGCCCCAGTGCGACAAGATCGTCTTCCCGGTGTCCATCCACCTCGCCGACGAGCGCGGCCAGACGTTCGGCCAGGTCAGCAACGCGTTCATCCGCGTCGTCAACCAGGCCGACGGCCAGGAACTCGCCCGCTACGACCTCAGCGAGGACGCCTCCACCGAAACGGCCATGATCTTCGGCGAGGTCTACCGCCACGGCGGCGAATGGAAGTTCCGTGCCGTGGGTCAGGGGTACGCGTCCGGCCTGCGCGGCATCGCTCTGGACTTCGGAGTGAACGTTTCGTAAAGGGGCGGTCCGTTTTGTGCCCCTCCACGCCTCCCCTGGACCTGCGATGTCCCGGTCCGGCTGGACCACATGTCCCGGCCGGAGCGGGACCCCTCTAGACTCTGTGGTCAATGTTGGGTAAAGCCGGGTACGGCGACGGGTAGCCCCGTACACATACGGATTGGGTAGCCAGTGCTTCTGAAAACCTTCGGCTGGTCGTTCGTGGTCACCGCGGTCGGCTTGGCCCTGGCGGTCCTCTATGGGGGGTGGACCGCCTTCGGCATCGTGGCGATCCTCTCCGTCCTCGAGATCTCGCTGTCCTTCGACAACGCGGTGGTCAACGCCGGAATCCTGAAGAAGATGAACGCCTTCTGGCAGAAGATCTTCCTCACGGTCGGCGTGCTGATCGCGGTCTTCGGCATGCGACTGGTCTTCCCCGTCGTCATCGTCGCCGTCACCGCGAAGAAGAACCCCATAGACGCCGTCAACCTCGCGCTGACGGACAAGGACCAGTACCAGCAGCTGGTCACCGACGCCCACCCGGCGATCGCGGCGTTCGGCGGTATGTTCCTGCTGATGATCTTCCTCGACTTCATCTTCGAGGACAGGGACATCCAGTGGCTGCGCTGGATCGAGCGCCCGCTCGCCAAGCTCGGCAAGGTCGACATGCTGTCGGTCTGCATCTCGCTGATCGTCCTGCTGATCGCTTCCATGACCTTCGCGGCCCACGCCCACCAGCACGGCGGCGCGCACGTCGACAAGGCCCAGACGGTGCTCATCTCCGGTATCGCCGGTCTGATCACATACATGATCGTCGGCGGTCTCTCCGGCTACTTCGAGGACAAGCTCGAGGAAGAGGAGGAGCGGGAGCACGAGGAGGAGGAAGAGGCCGCCCGCAGCGGCAAGCCGCGCTCGGCGGTGATGCTGGCCGGCAAGGCCGCGTTCTTCATGTTCCTCTACCTGGAGGTCCTGGACGCGTCCTTCTCCTTCGACGGCGTGATCGGCGCGTTCGCCATCACCAACGACATCGTCCTGATGGCGCTCGGCCTCGGCATCGGCGCGATGTACGTGCGGTCGCTGACGGTCTACCTGGTCCGCCAGGGCACCCTCGACGACTACGTCTACCTGGAGCACGGCGCCCACTACGCGATCGGCGCGCTCGCCGTGATCCTCCTCGTCACCATCCAGTACGAGATCAACGAGGTGGTCACCGGCCTCGTCGGCGTCGTCCTGATCGCAGCGTCCTTCTGGTCTTCCGTGCGCCGCAACCGAGCGCTCGCCGCGGCCGAGGGAAAAGCGACGGCCTCGGACGAGAAGACTGAGGTCTCGTCCGGGGTGTGAGGGAACGCGAGGAGAGGAACGCTCTGTGCGGGGCGGTCGCGAGGAGGCGTCCTCGGCGGCCGCCCCGCGGCTGTGGAACCGGTGGGACGTGTAGGTGCAGGGGGCGGGCATGGGCTTCTGGGACGGCGTGTGGCGCGGGCGGGCGATGGACTTCGACTCGGGCAGCGCGGCGACCAACGCGATCGAGCTGACCAAGCGGCACCACCGGGTCTCGCTCACCAAGCAGGGCGCGGCGAACGGCAACCTGCGCATCAACCTGTCGTGGCGCATGCGGACGTCCGACATAGGCGGCCCCGAGCGCGGCAGCCTGCTGCGCAACCCGCTGCGGTTCTTCACCCCCGAGGTCGTGCAGGCGCACACCCAGAGCATGGTCAACGTGGACCTCGACCTGGGGTGCCTGTACGAGCTGAGCGACGGCACGAAGGGCGTGGTGCAGCCGCTCGGCGGCTTCTTCGGGGAGCTCAACGAACCGCCGTACATCAAGCTCAGCGGCGACGACCGGTTCGGCTCCGGCTCCGGTGAAACGATCTTCGTCAACCTCGACCACCGGGACGACTTCAAGCGGCTGCTGATCTTCGTCTACATCTACGACCAGACGCCGGCGTTCGACCGTACCCACGCCCACGTCACGCTCTACCCGAGCAGCGGCCCCCGCATCGAGATCGGCCTCGACGAACGCCACCCCCAGGCCCGCTCCTGCGCGGTCGTCCTCATCGAGAACGTCAAGGGCGAGCTCGTCGTCAGCCGAGAGGTGAGGTTCGTCTACGGCTTCCAGGCAGAACTGGACCGCCTGTACGGCTGGGGCCTGCAGTGGGGCCGGGGCTACAAGACCAAGGCGTAGCCGCCCCCGCTGCGGGGAGCCGTGCCGCCGCCAGAGCCTTGACGGAGGCACCTCGAGCCGCCGAGCGGCGGAACCGACCCCCGGGCGACCGAAGCCACGGGCTGCGTCTACCCCTGGCGCCCGATGAACTGCGGCCCCTGCGGCGGCAGCTTGAAGTCGGGGTCCGGCAACGGCACGGCAGTCTGCGGATACCCGTACGCGGGCACCGGCGCAGTCTGCGGATACCCGTACGCCGTCTGCGGATACCCGTACGCGGGCTGCGCCGACACAGTCGCAGGCGCAGCCACGGCCGCAGTTCCCGCCTCCGCCGGATACCCGTACGCCGCAGGCGCCCCCACCGGCCGCTCCGGCGGCAACGGCATCGACACCTCCGACGCGGAGACCGGCGCCTCCGGTGCGGAAACCGGCACCTCCGAAGCGGTCGCCGACGCAGCCGCCTCCTCCGACTCGTCCACCGAGATGCCGAAGTCGTTCGCGAGGCCCTTCAGCCCGTTGCTGTATCCCTCACCCAGCGCCCGGAACTTCCAGTTCTCCCCCCGCCGGTACAGCTCCCCGCAGATCAGCGCCGTCTCGGCACCCGTCTCCGGCTTGACGTCGAAGTAGGCCAGCGGCTCCCCGTCGGAGCCCCCAGCGTCGTACAGCAGGATCCGCAGCCCCCGTACCCGGTCGAACGTGACGCCGTCCGCCGAGGCGACCAGCAGGATCCGCCCCACGCCGGGCTCGACGCCCGCCAGGTCCGTCTGGATGGTGTCGGTCAGCCCGTCCGTCTCCCGTTTCTTCCCGAGCAGCCGTACCTTCCCGGACGGATGCCGGGGCTGGTTGTAGAAGACGAAGTCCTCGTCGGACCGCACACGACCCTCGGAACCCAGCAGCAGCGCCGAGGCGTCGACCTCGGGTACGCCCTGCCCCGGCGCCCAGCGCAGCACCGCCCGTACCGCCGTCGCCTCGAGCAGTACGTTCGACCCCTTCAGCATCGCGTGCGTCATGCCCGTCATCCTGCCCTCTCCGTCCTGGTCACGACAACGCGGGGGCCATCCGTCCGCATGCTCTCCGCAGGATCGTCGACACGGCCGAGTTACCTGAACTTCATGCCCGAGGGGAACCCATGACACGGAGTTGTACGTACTATTACCGGCCACGTCTTTCCGGGCAGTCCTGCATCACGGGGGAGTTATATGCGTCATTTCGGGCACATCGCCCCTGAGGAGCGGAAGCGTCTCTTCTACCGCGAGCCGGCCGTCTTCACCGCCGACTCGCCGGCCCCCGTTCTCGCGGCGGCCCTCGGCGCCACCCTCTACAGTCCGGCGACCCGCCCCGGCCTGGCCGACGACGTGATCAAGCAGGCGGCCCGCGGTGTCGTCTCCATGGTGCTGTGCCTGGAGGACTCCATCGACGACGCGGACGTCGTGCCCGCGGAGGAGAACCTGGTCCGGCAGATCACCGACCTGGCTTCACTCCCCCAAGCTCCCGGCTCCGCTCGAGCAGGGGGGACCACCACGGACGTCGAACTGCCGCTGCTGTTCGTCCGCGTCCGCGTCCCGGAGCAGATCCCGGACCTGGTCGCCCGGCTCGGCCCGGCCGTCCGGCTGCTGTCCGGCTTCGTGCTGCCCAAGTTCACCGAGGAACGCGGCGTCCCCTTCCTGGAGGCGCTGACCACGGCCGAGACGGCGAGCGGACGCCGCCTGTTCGCCATGCCCGTCCTGGAGTCCCCCGACCTGCTCTACCTGGAGTCGCGCCGGGAGACCCTGGACGGCATCTTCCGCACGGTCGACAAGTGGCGCGACCGCGTCCTCGCGCTGCGCCTCGGCGTCACCGACTTCTGCTCCTCGTACGGCCTGCGCCGAGCCCCCGACATGACCGCCTACGACGTCCAGATCGTCGCCTCGGTGATCGCCGACGTCGTCAACGTCCTCGGCCGCGCCGACGGCACGGGGTTCACGGTGACCGGACCCGTGTGGGAGTACTTCCGGGTCCAGGAGCGCATGTTCAAGCCGCAGTTGCGCCGCAGTCCCTTCCTCGAGGGCCACGTCGAGGAACTGCGGGAGACGCTGATCGAGCACGACTTGGACGGGCTGCTGCGCGAGATCTCCCTGGACCGCGCCAACGGCCTGCTCGGCAAGACGTGCATCCACCCCTCGCACGTGATGCCGGTGCACGCGCTGTCGGTCGTCAGCCACGAGGAGTACAGCGACGCCCAGGACATCCTGCGGCCCGAGCGACTCGGCGGCGGCGTCCTGCGCTCGGCGTACACCAACAAGATGAACGAGGTGAAGCCGCACCGCGCCTGGGCCGAGCGCACGCTCCGGCGCGCCGAGGTCTTCGGCGTCGCCAACGAGAACGTCGGCTTCGTGGAACTGCTGGCCGCCGGACTGCCGCAGTGAGAACCGTGAAGGAACCGATGAAGAACGTGGTCTGGTCCGGGACCTGGGTCGCCGAGCGGCTCGGGGTCGAACTCGTCGGCGACGAGCGGTTGACGCAGCTGCTGGGGCTAGCGCTGCGCCGCAACCCCAAGCGGGCCCACCTGCTCGTCTCCAACGTGCTGGGCAAGCACGTCCCGCAGTTCCCGTCCGTCGTCCACGGCCACGGGGTGGCGCTCGGCCGGCGGGTGCGGGACCTGCTGGGGGAGGAGGAGGCGGGCCACGCGGTCGTCCTCGGGTACGCGGAGACGGCCACCGGACTCGGTCATTCCGTCGCGGACGGCCTCGGCCCGGTGCCCTACCTGCACTCCACCCGCCGCCCCGTCGAGGGCGTCGCCCGCGCCGGCGGTTTCGAGGAGTCCCACTCCCACGCCACCTCGCACCTGCTGCTCCCGGAAGACCCGGCGCTGCTGGCGGGCGACGGCCCGCTCGTCCTGGTCGACGACGAGTTCTCCACCGGCAACACCGTCATGAACACGATCCGCGACCTGCACGAGCGGTATCCGCGTAGGCGGTACGTCGTCGTCGCCCTGGTCGACCTGCGCTCGCCCGCCGATCTGGGCCGGCTCGAGGACTTCGCCCAGCAGATCGGCGCCCGCGTGGACCTGGTGGCCGCGGCCTCGGGCACGGTGAAGCTGCCCGAGGGCGTCCTGGAGAAGGGGCAGGAGCTGGTGGCCCGGCACCAGACGCCCGTGCGCCACGACGAGGCCCACGGGACGATCACCCGCGTCGACCTCGGCTGGCCCCATGGGCTGCCCGACGGCGGACGGCACGGTTTCACCCCCGAGCACCGCTCCCGCCTCGAGCGCGCACTGCCCGCGATGGCGACGCGGCTCGCCGCCGCGCTGCCCGCTCACGCCCGCCGGGTCCTCGTGCTCGGCTTCGAGGAGCTGATGTACGCGCCGCTCAGGCTCGCCCGCGAGCTGGAGGACGTCCTGGACGCCACCGAGGTCCGCTACTCCACCACCACCCGTTCACCCGTCCTCGCGGTCGACGACCCCGGCTACGCGATACGCACCCGCATCGTGTTCCCCGCGCACGACGACCCGGCCGACGGCCCCGGCGAGCGCTACGCCTACAACGTGGCGGGCGCCGGCTTCGACGCCGTCGTCACGGTCGTGGACTCCGTGGCCGACACGCCCGAACTGCACGCCCCCGGCGGCCTCCTGGACCGGCTCGCCGCACACACCCCGCACGTCCTGCTCGCGGTCGTCCCCGCCCATGTCCCCGCCCCGTCCCCGCACGGCGCCGCCCCGTCAGAAAGATCTGCCATGCTGCCCGAGCCCCTCCGCGGCCCCGCCTTCTCCTCGTACGCGCCCGACGAGGTCGGCTGGCTGCTCCAGGACCTCTCGGACGTCACCCTGGAGGCGCCGACCGAGGAGCGCGAGGAGGCCATCCAGAGTGGCGGCGCGCACTACGCGGAGTCGCTGCCGGTGGAGTACCAGCCGAGCGAGCAGTACCAGGAGCTGTTCCACGCGGCCCTCGAGGCCTCGGCCACCCGTCTGGCGCAGGCCGTCGGCGTGGTCACCGAGACGGTCCTCGCCGAGCGGTCGCCACGGCCCGTCCTCGTCTCCCTGGCCCGCGCCGGCACCCCCGTCGGGGTCCTCATGCGCCGCTGGGCCCAGCACCGGCACGGTATGGACCTGCCGCACTACGCGGTGTCCATCGTGCGCGGCCGCGGCATCGACGCCAACGCGCTGCGCTACCTCGCCGACCGGTACGACCCCAGCGACGTCGTCTTCGTCGACGGCTGGACCGGAAAGGGCGCCATCACCCGGGAACTCGCCGAGGCGATCAGGGAGTTCGAGGCGTCCGACGGCATCACCGGTTTCGACCCGGAGATCGCGGTGCTCGCCGACCCGGGCTCGTGCGTACGGACGTACGGCACCCGGGAGGACTTCCTCATCCCGTCCGCCTGTCTCAACTCCACGGTCTCCGGCCTGATCTCCCGCACGGTGCTGCGCGCCGACCTGGTCGGCCCGCACGACTACCACGGCGCGAAGTTCTACCGCGAGCTGGCGGGGGCCGATGTCTCGGTGGCCTTCCTCGACGCCGTCTCCGCCCGCTTCGCCGAGGTCGAGGAGGCGGTCGATCTGCAGGCCAAGGAACTGCTGGCCGGTGACCGTACGCCGACCTGGGAGGGCTGGGCGGCCGTGGAGCGCATCAGCGAGGAGTACGGCATCCACGACGTCAACCTGGTCAAGCCGGGCGTGGGCGAGACCACGCGGGTACTGCTGCGCCGGGTGCCGTGGAAGATCCTGGCCCGGGCAGGGGCGGGGGCCGACCTCGACCATGTGCGCCTGCTGGCCGCCCAGCGGGGCGTGCCGGTGGAGGAGGTCGACGGGCTGCCGTACACCTGCGTGGGGCTGATCCACCCCCAGTACACGCGGGGTGCGACGGGCGCCGACGGCAAGGCGGTGGCCGGATGAGCACCGTGCTTGTCGCCAGCGACCTCGACCGCACCCTGATCTACTCCTCTGCCGCGCTCGCGCTGACCATGCCGGACGCGCGGGCGCCCCGGCTGCTGTGCGTGGAGGTCCACGAGAGCAGGCCGCTGTCGTACATGACCGAGACCGCGGCCGGGCTGCTCACCGACCTCGGCGACCGGGCGGTGTTCGTACCGACCACGACCCGCACCCGCAAGCAGTACCAGCGCATCAACCTGCCGGGCCCCACCCCGGCGTACGCGATCTGCGCGAACGGCGGCCATCTGCTCGTCGACGGCGTCACGGACCTCGACTGGCACGCCGCGGTGCTGGCCCGGCTGGCGGACGAGTGCGTGCCGCTGGCCGAGGTGCGCGACCATCTGGCGGCCACCGCCGACCCGGCCTGGGTGCGCAAGCACCGGGTCGCGGAGGACCTGTTCGCCTACCTCGTCGTCGAGCGGGAGCTGCTGTCCGAGGAGTGGGTGAAGGAACTGGCCGTCTGGGCGGAGAACCGGGGCTGGACGGTGTCGCTGCAGGGCCGCAAGATCTACGCGGTCCCCAAGCCGCTCACCAAGAGCGCGGCCGTGCGCGAGGTCGCCCGCCGTACCGGCGCCACGCTGACGCTGGCCGCCGGGGACTCGCTGCTCGACGCCGACCTGCTGCTCGCCGCGGACCGCGGCTGGCGCCCGGGCCACGGCGAACTGGCCGACACCGACTGGACGGCCCCCGGGATCGGCGCGCTGCCGGAGCGGGGTGTGGTGGCCGGGGAGCGGATCCTGCGGGAGTTCCTGAAGGCGGCCAAGGAGGCGTGACCGGTCCCGGCACCGGGACCTTCGAGGCGCCGAGGCCCGAAGGGCTGAGCCCGGTGACGGACCCGGACGCCACCGGGCCTGCCGCGGCGATCAGGGACTTCAACGCCCATGTGAAGACGGACGACCGGGTGGACAGCGTGGTGCTGCCGGTCGCGGACGGCCTGACCCCGGCCCGCCGCCGCTGCAGCGCTTCAGCCGCAGCAACCGCCGCCGCAGCAGCCGCCTCCTGAACCCCCGCCTGCCCTCGGCGCCGGCGCCGGGGCGGAGGCCGTGCCGCCCACCGCCACGGTGGACAGCAGCTTCACCGTGTCGTCGTGGCCCTGCGGGCAGTTCGCGGGGGCGGAGGACTCCGCCATCGGACGGCTCAGTTCGAACGTGTCGCCGCAGGTACGGCAGCGGTACTCATAGCGTGGCATGTGCACAGATTAACGGGCGCTCACCGGCGATCACAGGACTTCCGGTGCCCGCACCGCTTTGTGAATGCCGCACGATCTCCTCAAGATCTCCTTAATATTCTCTCCGCGACCACGTACCGGCCGGTTCCCGATCGAGGACATCACAAAGGTCGCTGATAATTTAAGGAAGCCGCGATGAGCCGCAAGGTCGGGGAGGGGGGCTCGCTGCCGCATGTCCGGCCGCTGCATCTACCCGCGCGTGCAATTCCGAGTGCGGAGGGAGACGCAGTCGTGACCGAGGCATGGCATCGAACAGGGGACAGGCCGTCCCAGGGCCGTCCGCGCACCGGGGCGTGTCGTGGCTAGCCAGGACGGCGGCCGTCCGGACCGTCCCACGGACCGCCGCACCGGGGCCGACGACCCGTCAAAGACGCCCTTCGACCCGGACGTCACCATGCGGTTGAAAGCCGGGGCGCCTTCCGACGCCGATGGCGTCCCGCGGTCGCGGGCCGCCGAACCCGTGGCGCCGGACCGGACCACACGCTCGAGGGCGACCGAACCCGTGGAGCCGGACCAGACCACGCAGTTGAAGGCCGTCAGGCCCCCGGCGCCGGACGAGACCATGCAGTTGAAGGTCGTCGCGTTCCAAGCCCAGGACCAAACCATGCAGTTGAAGGCCGTCCCGCCCCCGGCGCCGGACGAGACCGTGCAACTGCGGATGCCGCGCCCGCCGGAGGCGTCCAGGCCCCGGGGCGCGCGGCGTAAGGCCGCACGTCCGTCCCCTCTCACTCGTGTCACCTCGTCCCTGACGCCGTACGTCCGCAAACTGGCCCCGCACGCCCAGCGGTTGACCCCTTACGCCCGAAGGCTCGCCCCGTACGCCCGCAAGCTCAGGCCCGTCTATCCGCGGCCGGGCCGCGTCGGCTGGCGCCGCTGGATGCCCTCATGGCGGCAGTGGCTCGGCGCCGTGCTCACCTCTGTCGGTCTGAGCAGCGTGTTCCTGGTCGTCGCGTACGCCGTCACCGACATACCGGACAACCTCAACTCGTACGCCACCCAGCAGGACAACGTCTACTTCTGGTCCGACGGCACGCCCATGGCCCGCACCGGCTGGGTGCAGCGTCAGGCCATGCCGCTGAAGGACATACCCGAGCAGGTCCGCTGGGCGGTGCTGGCGGCGGAGAACGAGAGCTTCTACTCCGACCCCGGCATATCCGTCAAAGGCATCACCCGCGCCCTGTGGAAGACGGTCGGCGAGGGTGATACCGAAGGCGGTTCCACCATCACCCAGCAGTATGTGAAAAACGTCTATCTGACCCAGAACCAGACCATCAGCCGAAAATTCACCGAGGCGATGATCGCCCTCAAGCTCGACAACAGGATGAGCAAGGACAAAATCCTCGAGGGATACCTCAACACCAGCTGGTTCGGCCGCGGTACCTACGGCATCCAGCGCGCCGCCCAGGCCTATTACGGCAAGGACGTGAGCCAGCTCAACGCCTCCCAGGCCGCCTTCCTCGCCTCCCTGCTCAAGGGCGCCGGCCTCTACGACCCCACCCTCGGCAAGGCCAACCACCACCGGGCCGTCGAGCGCTGGAAGTGGATCCTCGACCGCATGGTCAAGATCGGCAAGCTCTCGAAGGCCGAGCGGGCCAAGTACACGACCTTCCCCGAGCCGCTCAAGCTGAACCCGCTCTACGACACCGGTCAGCAGAGCGACTACCTGGTGGAGCTGGCGTCGAGTTACGCCAAGAAGGCCGCGCACATCTCCGACCAGCAGTTCGACCTGGGCGGCTACCAGATCTACACCACCTTCGACCGCAAGCGGGAGAGCGCGCTCACCGACGCCGTCAACAAGGCCCGCAAACAGGCCCGGAAGGACCACCCGGACACGGCGCCGACCGCCCACTTCGGCGCCGCCTCGGTGAGCACCGACGGCCGGATCCTGGCCGTCTACGGCGGCCCCGACCACCGCACCCAGGGATACAACGAGTCCAACGCCGCCACCGTCCCGGCCGGTTCGGCCTTCCTGCCGTTCGTCTACGCCGCCGGCCTCGAACACGGCGTCCACAAGACCCGCGGCGGGCCCGCGACCCCGGTCACCCCGGAGTCGGTCTACGACGGCCGTGACAACGTCCCCGTCACCACCCCCGAGGGACCGTACTGGGACCGCAGCGGCAAGAAGGTCTCCGCCCACAACGACGGAAACAAGTCGTACGGGCACATCACCCTGCGCCAGGCCCTCGTCCAGTCGGTGAACACGCCGTTCATGCAGCTCGGCATGGACGCCGGCCTCGACAAGGTGCGCGAGACGGCGGAGGCGGCCGGGCTGCTGCCCGACAGCATCGGACCGCAGGTCCCCGCGCTGTCCCTGGGCAACTCCACGCCGAGCGCGATCCGGATGGCGAGCGGGTACACCACGTTCGCCGCGGGTGGCACGCACACCGAGCCGTACTCGGTGCGGCACGTCACCCGCAACGGCGCCACGGTGTCCCTGAACGCGCCGAAGTCCCGCCGCGCGGTGGGTGCCCAGGTGGCCGGGGAGGTCACCGAGGCGCTCACGGACTCATTCCGCGCCGCCCACCCGGGCGCGGCGTCCGCCTCCGCGCAGGTCGCCGGGAAGGCCGGAACCACCCAGGACGACACGGCCTCTTGGTACGTGGGCACGGCCCGGTCCGTGTCCACCGCGGTGGTCGCCTACCGCATGGACCTGTCCAAGGGCCTCGAACCACTGCCGCTGAAGGGAGTCGCCGGCACGCCGAATGACGGCGCCCCCTACGGCATCTGGTCCGCGGCCATGAGTCCGCTCGGCTGACGCCACCGGCCGAGCACCCCACCCCCCACCTTCCTCCTCGGAGAACGAGCCGCCCATGACCACCAGAAACGGCCGTCGCCGCCGCCCTCGCCCGTCCCGCATCGACCAATGGAAGAGCCGCCCGAACTTCATGACGCTGGCGGCCCTCCTCGCCGTGGCGTCGGTGACGGTGACCTTCCTGGCGGTGTCCCGGCCGGACAGCACCGCGGCGACCGCTACGGCGGACGCCGGCAAGAGCATCGGCAGAGGATTCACCCCCCGGCCCACCACGCAACCCAAGTGGGACGGCAAGACGGAGATCATCGGTGACGGCTCCACCTCGTACACCGGGCCACAGAAAGGCCAGTTGAAGCCGAAACCGCTCAAACCCGGTGAGAAACCACCCCAGTTCGTCGTCTTCTCCTGGGACGGCGCGCTGGAGGGCGACGACCACCTCTTCTCCCACTACCGGGAGATGGCCAAGCAGTACAACGCACACATGACCTTCTTCCTCACGGGCATATACCTGCTGCCCAAGAGCAAGAAGGACCTCTACCACCCGCCGCAGCACCCGGTGGGCTCCGCGGCGATCGACTACGCCACCGACGAGCACATCCGCGACACCCTCCGGCAACTGCGCCTGGCCTACGACCAGGGCAACGAGATCGGCACCCACTTCAACGGCCACTTCTGCGGCGCCAAGGGCGGCGGGGACTGGAGCGTGGAGGAGTGGAAGAGCGAGATCGACCAGTTCTACTCCTTCGTGGAGAACTGGAAGACCAACACCGGCGCCAAGGACATCCCCGCCCTGCCCTTCGACTTCCAGAGGGAGGTCACCGGCGGCCGCGCGCCCTGCCTGGAGGGCCAGCCGAACCTGCTGAAGGCCATGAAGAGCTACGGCTGGCGCTACGACGCCAGCTCCCCGGGCGACTTCCAGATATGGCCGGCGAAGAAGAACGGCATCTGGGACTTCCCGCTGGAGATGCTCCCCTACGAGGGCGGCAGGTACCAGGGCCTGTCGATGGACTTCAACTTCCTCGCCAACCAGTCCAAAGGCGAGACCCACGGCGACCCCGCGAAGTACACCCAGTGGGAGCAGCAGACCGTCGACTCCTACATGGCCGGCTTCAACCGCGTCTACTACGGCAGCCGGGCGCCCCTGTTCATCGGGAACCACTTCGAGAACTGGAACGGCGGCATCTACATGAAGGCCATCGACCAGGTCGTCAAGAACGTCTGCACGAAACAGGGCGTCAAGTGCGTGTCCTTCAAGGAGCTGACCGACTGGCTGCAGGTGCAGAAGCCCGCCACCCTCCAGCGGCTCCGCACCCTCGACCCGGGGCAGTCGCCGGACTGGGCGAGCGTCGTGCAGTGACAACCCGGCCTTCCAGCACGCCTCTTGGGCCACCCCCTTCACAGAAGTCACACAAGGCGTGCGAAGATGCGGCCCCCGGTATCCGAGTACCGGTGGTAGAGGGGAACATCATTGAAATCAAGAAGATTGAGCCGCAAGCGGCGTCGCGCGACCATAGTCACCGCGGCCGCCGCCTCGGTCGTCGCCGGCGCCGCACTGCTGCCCAACTGGGGCGCGAACGCGGCGAGCGTCGCGGAACCCACGGTGGACCCGGGGACCACGGCCACCTTCCAGCGGCTGGCGGACGCGGTCTTCACCGACCGTACGGACGCCCTGGTCGACAAGAGCGACAGCGGACGGGGCAAGCCGCTGGCGTCCCGCTTCTCCGGCGACGTACGCCTGTCGTCCACGCTGTCGCACCAGGAGGACTCCGCCCTGTCCACGCTGCGTGGTCGTAAGTCCCGCCTCGCGGCGCTGGGGGAGAAGTACAGCAAGGCCGACACCACGGTCTCGCTGGACCGGACGCGGGTGAACGGCCGGCACGCCACCGTCGACGTCACCGAGACCACCACCCTGACGTACGAGAAGGTCAAGGGCAACGAGCCGAAGACCACCGGCTTCCAGGCCCACCACCAGCTGACGTTCAAGGCCGACCGGCAGGGCACCTGGCAGCTGACCGGCATCCGCGACACCGACGCGGGCATGGCGGTGAACACGCTGTCCAAGCCGTCCGTCAAGGCGCCCACCACCGCGGATGACGGCGGGATGCCGAACGCCCCGCGCGCGGCCACGACCCGCAACCCGGTCGCCGTCCCGAAGACCGGCACCGCCTACGACTACAAGGCCATGGCGGCCTACGCCGAGAAGTACTGGAACGTCTACAACAAGGACTACCCGGACTACAACGGGCACGGCGCGGGCGGCGACTGCACCAACTTCGTCAGTCAGTCCCTGAAGGCGGGCGGCTGGAAGCACGTTCCCGGCTACGTGTACGACTACACGAAGTGGTTCGGCAACGCCGACATCCAGTCGGACTCGTTCGTCGGCGTCAACGAGTGGTCCTGGTTCGCCCAGAACTCCAAGCGGACCAAGCCGCTCGCCAACGTCTACCAGCTCGAAGTCGGCGACGTGCTCCAGATGGACTTCGACCGGGACGGGTCCAAGGACCACACGATGATCGTCACCTACAAGAGCGGCGGCGTCCCGTACGTGACGTACCACTCCAACAACACCCTCCGCAGGTCGGTGGCGAGCCTCATCGCGGCGTACCCGAACGCCTACTACTACGCCTACCGCACCTGACCGGTGGTCCTCCGGGGCGGGGGCCGGGCTCAGTGACCGGCTCCCCGCTCCCCCCGGATCCGCGCCACGACCTGGGCGACCGTCTGCCGCACCGCCTCGGTCTCCGTCAGGAACTGCCAGTAGTCCGGGTGGCGGCCCCCCAGCGTGGCGATCGCCCGCTCCAGCCGCGCCACGGAGTCGTCGAGCGGGCGGGCGTGCCGCGGATCGGGCGTCGTACGGCCCGCCATCGCCAGCCGCTGCGCGTCCCGGATCGCGAACCGGGTG
Organism: Streptomyces sp. NPDC107546; assembly: GCF_055639175.1. Classification (NCBI taxonomy): domain Bacteria; kingdom Bacillati; phylum Actinomycetota; class Actinomycetes; order Kitasatosporales; family Streptomycetaceae; genus Streptomyces; species Streptomyces sp. NPDC107546. Next base: position 140,915 of record NZ_JBVKBA010000011.1, read on the forward strand.
CGCTCGATCTCCTGTTCAGGATCCTTCTGCACGGCGTTGAGCCGCTGCAGGCGCTCCCCGGCGGCCGAGACGGCCTCGTCGGTGGTGTTCAGCAGCGCCCGTACGGTCGACAGCAGCGAGGTCGCGTCCGCCCAGCGTTGTGCGTCACGCGCGCCCTGCGCCTGCCGCAGTTTCAGCTCGGCCTGCCGTACGTTCTCGGCGGCCTGCTCCGGCACGTGCTGGAGATCCTGCCAGCAGGCCGCCGCGAACCTCCGCCGCAGCTCGCTCAGCACGGGCTCGACCTGCCCGGCCCGCGTGGTCAGCGCCTCGGCCCGGGTGCGCAGCGACACCAGCCGGCGGTCGATCTCGGCCGCCTTCTCCGGCAGCCGCTCGGCCTCGGCCCGGACCGCCGCCGCCTCCCGCGTGACCCGCTCGGCGCGCTCCAGCGTCTGCTGCACCCCGTGCTGCCCCGCGCCCTGGTTGAGCCTGGTCAGCTCCGGGCCGAGGGCGGCCAGCCGAGCGGCCAGGTCGTCGGCCTTCAGCCCGGAACCCCGTACCCCGTCCAGGGCGTTGCTGGCGGCGAGCAGCGCCTGCCGGGCCCGCTCCACCGCCGGGGCCAGGCGGGCCAGTTGGGTCTCGGCCTTGCCGAGCAGCGGCCCGAGACCCTGGGCGAATCGATCCAGCTCCTGCTTGACCCGGACCAGCTCGTCCTTCGCGGCGGTGAGATCCGCCCGGGCCCGGGCGGCGGCGGAGGCCTGCAGATCCACCCGGTCGAGATCATGTGCGTCCACGGCCTGGATGTACCGGTGGCTGACCTCGTCGATCCGCCGCCCGAGCGCCTCGAAGTCGGCGAGGGCACGGCGGGCGGCAGGGGAGTCGTCGACCGCGGTGATGGTCTCGACGGAGATCCGCACGTCCCGCTGAGCGGTGTCCAGCTCGTAGAACGCTTCTGCGGCTGCGTCCTTGGCCCCCTGGGCCTCGGCCCGTTGAGCCTCGCCCCGCCCGCCGAACCACCGCCGGGTACCGCCCGAGGCGAAGGCGGCGGGGAGGACGAGGGCGACGAGGAGAGGAAGGAGGAGGGCTCCGGAGACGGGCCGAGCGACGCGGTCGGACTCCTGCCGTGGTGTCGCCGTCACATCCCTCTCCCGTACCGTGATCCGCCCTGCCCGGTGTCATTCTCCCACCGGTAGAGGACGAACACACGGGCCGGTCGGTTCGCGGTGCGCCGGACTCATGGCGGCCGGTTCGCGGTGTGCGCTACCCGTGACGGTCGGTCGGCGATGTGCCGTGCCGGTGACGGCCGGTTCGCGGCATGCCGGACCGGTGACGGCCGTTCGCGGCGTGCCGGACCGGTGACGGCCGGCTCAGCCCGCCGCCCGTACGCTGACCGACCCGTCACGGGTCCGGGCGTCGATCAGGTGGGAGCTCGTCGCCTCCGTCGGGACGGACACATGGACGGAGCCGTCGGCGGAGTGCGTCGTCACACGGTACGTGCTGTGCGGCAGCGCGATGGCGACGGACCCGTCGTGGCTGCTCGACTCCACCCGGTCGGGCACGTCCCGGAACTCCAGGTTCACCGACCCGTCGTTCGTCATCGCCCGCACCCGCCGCGACCGTACGCCTGTCGCGCGCACCGACCCGTCGTCGCTGGCGAGCGCCAGCGGACCCCTGGAATCGCTCACCCGCACCGACCCGTCCCGCGTCCGGATGTCCAGTGCCGTGGCGAAGCCCTCCGCCCGCACGCTCCCGTCACCGTCGTCCACCGTGACGGCGACCCCGCGCGGCACCTCGATCCGGTGCCGCGCGGAACAGTCCGCGACGATCCCCGAGCACTTCAGCCGCAGCACGAGCCGGTCGCCCTTCATGGCCCAGGTCACACGCGGATCCCCACCCACCACGACCGTCCCGCGGAACCAACGGGTGACCTGCACTTTGTCCACATCGGCCGAGACGATCTCCAACGCCGAGTCGTCGGAGTCGACGGTGAGCGTACGGCCGTGCAGCGCGAAGGCCGCGTGGTCCGGGTGCGGGTCGTCGCGGGCGTCGTTCCCGCAGGCGGCGACGGTGCCGATGAGCACGGCGGCGAGCCCCGCGACGGCGGCCACCCGGGTGCGCTGCGCGAGCACCGTCGTACGAGCCATGATGTTTCCCCCTGAGTGCCGGAGGGCCGGACGCCCTCAACGCCGAAGTGCTTCGACGGTACGGACCCACGGCTGACGCGAGGATCCGGCGTGCTCCCGGGTTGGGGGTGGGGATATCCCCCGGTTACGGGTTTGCGAGGCATCCCCTCCGGCAATGTAGGCTGTCGACTCGTCTCGGGTGCGTAGCTCAGGGGTAGAGCGCCTGCCTTACAAGCAGGATGTCGGCGGTTCGAAACCGTCCGCGCCCACCGGATGTCTTGGCAGAGCCCCGGAAGTGCCTGTGCAGGCCACCTCCGGGGCTCTCCTGTGCCGGGCGCGGGGTCAGTGGTGGGCGGGGACGACGGCATGGCCCTTGCCGCGGCCGATCATCCACCGGTTGCGGTCATGTCCACCGCTGATCCGGTGTCTCAGACATCCGGGTGCGCTGTTCGATAGATCACCATCGCAGCGAAGTCCCGGCAGGCGGTACAACCAGGGGGCCCGTCAAGGAGTCGTACGCGGCATGATCAGCACGCGCGCACGGCAGGCCTTCGGCGGCTCCACGCTCGTCGTGGTCCTGGCGTCATTGTTGCTCTCCTGCTCCAGCGGCCCGGGCACGACGTCCAGTGATGGGGAGTCGCCCACCCGTGATGTCCGCCAGACGGCATCGGCCGCCGCGAGCCAGGAGCCGTCCGCCCCGAGCACGGCAGACCCGGCACCGAGTACCGAGAAGGTCCGCGATGTGTTCGCCCGACTTCAGGCCACCTACAACGACGGGTGCACGACCCCGGGGAACTGCGAGTACTTCCTGGGGCGCGTGCTCGATGAGCTCAGCAGCCTCGGCGAGGCGATGAAAGCCGACCCCCAAGGCCCTGAACACTTCGGGGAACTCCTCGCATGGATCGCGAAACTGCGGGCCGAACTTGGCGACGACAGGTCCTTCGAGAACCTCAAGAAGCACCAGAGCCTGCTCACCGGCACGCGCGACAAGATCAATACCTGGATGCAGGGCCACCCGGAGGACTATCGATGACACCGAGGCCGAGCGCAGGTGTCAGAAGGGCAGATCTGGCCGGCGCACCGAGCCGTTGAGTCCCGGACGCCCTTCCGCGCCTGGTCGCCGCGCGTGACTGGTCGCCGCGCGTAACAGCGCCGCCTGCGGTGCCCCGTCGCGTGAAACCCTGAAGACCCCGGCCGGGAGCGGCCGGGGTCTTCGTGTTCACTTCTGTTTCTGCTCGTCGTTCCCCTCGTCCTCGTGCACGTGCTTCAGACGCGTCCGCGCGTCCATCCTGTCCTCGGCCGCCACCTCGTCCCAGAAGCGGTGGCAGGAGACGAACACCGCGAGTTCCCGCTCGCGCCGGCGGAGCTTTTCCACCTCCGCCTGTTCGTCCTCGGTCCAACCCGGGGAGGCGGGGCGCTCCACCTTGCGCCAGCCGGCGTCGTCGCTGAATCCGTCCAGCGGTTCCACCGACCACGGCAGCCGCTTCAGCAGGGCCAGGAGCTCTGCCCGGACCTGATGCAACTCCTCCTGGCCGGCCAGGAGGTCACTCGGAAACTCATAGCTCGCAGCCACAGGCCAATGCTACGCCTGTTCGATTTTCGGGTGCGACCCTCTTCCCTACGTTCACTCGAGCGGACGTCCGTCGCGTGGATCACGGGTCGGCCCGGTCCGGCGCCTTCCACGGCACCGACCTCGACGTCGGGCTGCGCCGAGCCGCGGCGTCACCCGGAAACCCTCCTCGCCTCGGGGGCGAGGAGGTCACACTGGAGTCATGTGCCGCAGCATCAAGACGCTCCGCCCGCCCGCCCTGCCCGATCAGGCCACGGAGGAGGAGATCCGCGCCGCCGCGCTCCAGTTCGTGCGCAAGGTATCCGGGTTCCGTGCCCCGGCCGCCCACAACCGCGAGGTGTTCGAGCACGCGGTGGACGCGGTCGCCGCGGCTACCGCGGAGCTGCTCGCCGGCCTCGAGGTCCGTGGTGGACAGCCCCGGCAGGCTATTTCGACGACGCCGGGCTGCGCATGAGGTGGGCCGCGCCCGCTCCCGCCGCGAACAGGGCCGCGACCGAGACACCGGTCGCCAGCCAGCTCGCGCCCAGCCACTGGGCGCCCAGGTAGCCGAGGGCCACGCTGTAGACGGCCCAGGTGATGCCCGCCAGAGCCGACCAGGGCAGGAAGTCGCGGGCGCGGCGGTGGGCGGCGCCCGCGCCGAGTGAGACAAGTGAGCGGCCCGCGGGCGCGAACCGGGCGACGATCACCAGCGCACCGCCGCCGCGTGCGAGTGCCGCACCGAGGCGTTCCTGCGCGTGCGTCAGGCGGCGGGAGCGGGCGATGGCGCGGTCCAGGCGCTCACCGCCGCGCCAGGCCAGGCCGTACGCCACCAGGTCGCCGAGGACCGACGCCGTGGCCGCGCACACCGTGAGCCCGACGATGTCCGGTATCCGCGCGACATCGGAGCCGGCGGCCGCCGCCGTGGCCGCCGTGATCACCAGCACGCCGCTCGGCAGCAACGGCAGGAAGACGTCCAGCAGGACCGACACGGCCACCACGGGGTAGATCCAGGGGCCACCGGCCAGCGACCCCACGCTCTCCATCACCGGAACTCCCCGTACGACTCCCCAGCGGCAACCACGTGCCGCGATGTGGTGGGGGAGCGGCAGGAGCGGCCTTCGACAGCCGTACAGCGTACGCCGCGGGTGTGACTGGCGGTGCGGAGGGGGCCAGTGAGACGGTCGCCGCACCAGCGCACGGCGCGCCCGAAGCAGTCGCCGTACATGCCGAACAGCGCCCGAAGCAGTCGCCTTACATGCCGAACGGCGCCCCAAGCGGTCGCCGTACATGCCGAACATGTCGAACGGCGCCCGAAGCGGGCGCCGTCGTCCGTACGGGACTCGATCAGGCCGCGACGGGCTCCGACGCCCGCTTCTTCTCGCCGGCCGCCGACCGGGAGGCGAACAGGCGGTCCAGACCGAGCGCCCCGGAGCCGGTGAAGACCAGCAGCAGGAAGGCCCAGCAGAACAGCACCGGCAGCTCGCCGCCGTTCTGGATCGGCCACAGGGCGTTGGACTGGTGCACGTCGAAGTACGCGTACGCCATCGAGCCGGACGCGATGAACGCGGCACCGCGGGTTCCGAGACCGAGCAGGGTCAGGGCGCCGGCGACCAGTTGGATCACCGCGGCGTACCAGAAGGGCCAGGTCCCGGTCGGGACGGTGCCGCCTTTGGTGCCCGCCGCGCCGCCGAGGACGCCGAACAGCGAGGCGGCGCCGTGGCAGGCGAAGAGCAGGCCGACGACGATGCGGAACAGCCCGAGGGCGTAGGGCTGTGCCTGGTTGAGGCGTGCGGTCATGTGGGGGGCTCCTTCGGTCTGGTCCGGTCCGCGAACGGACCGGTCTGGGGGACGGAAACCGAGTGAGCCCACAGGTTAGGCAGCCCTAAGCAGTACTTGCAAGTTCAACATCTGGTCGATGGCCGATCCGCTTCGCTCGCTGTCGCGATTGCGTCACTCAACCCGCCAAAGGCGGGGTTTTGTTGACGGCACATCAGATCGGGCCGGTTGGCGAACCGCGGGCCGCCCGCGCGGCGCGGCCGGGGCGGGCGGTGGCTCCGCGGTTCCCGGCGCGCCGTCGGCCCGCCGGGCTCGGCGCCCGCGGGGCGGCTCAGCAGCTCGCGAGGTAGTTCTGCAGCGCGCTCTTCTCGGCGGAGTCGACGGAGAGGTCGTAGTAGTACTTCACCTGCACCCAGGCGCGGACGTAGGTGCAGACGTACGACGACCGGGACGGGATCCAGGTGGCCGGGTCCTGGTCGCCCTTGGCCTGGTTGACGTTGTCGGTGACCGCGAGCAGCTGCGGGCGGGTGATGTCGTTGGCGAAGGCCTGGCGCTGGGACGTCGTCCACTTGCTCGCGCCGGAGTCCCAGGCCTCGGCGAGCGGGACCAGGTGGTCGATGTCGACGTCGGAGGCGGCGTACCAGGTCGCGCCGTCGTACGGGGAGTACCAGCTGCCGCTGGTGGCGGCGCAGGAGGAGTCCGTGACGACGTTGGAGCCGTCGCGCTTGAGGATGTACTCGCGGGTGTTGCAGGTGCCGCTGACGGTGATCCAGGTCGGGAAGAGGTCGCGGCTGTAGCCGGTGCGGTTCTCGGTGGCCACCGTGAGCGAGGCGAGGTAGCTGCGGGCGGTGGCGGCGCTGACCGGGGTGGGGAGGGCGGCGGAGGCGGCCGGACCGTTGAAGAGTCCGACGGAGGCTATGAGTCCGGTAAGAGCGGCGAGTATGCTGACACGTCGACGCGCGTAGACCCTGGGCATGGCAACTTCCTTGTCGTGTGGGGATGTTGAGGTGCGAGCGAGGGAATGCTCGCGGGGGCGTGTTGCCTACAGGTGTGTGTTTGGTAAGAAGCTAATGACGTGAACATGACACGACAAGGGGTGGGTCGGAACCGGCCGTGTGACCGGCGCCCTTTGGTGTGGGTTGTGCCGTCCCGTACGATGGGTGCCGCAGAAGGGGAGTAGCTCTTCGCCGGACCGTCGACACACTGCTCAGTTCCGCTGAGCCGGCGCCCGGGGGCGGACTCGATCAGGGTCGGCCAGCGAGACCTTCGGCAAGCAGTGCACGCCCGTGCCGTACGGCACGGGCGATCCGTGTGCTGCCGTGCCGAGGTGTCGAAGCGTTCACAGCACTCTCGGTGGGGCGGCCCCGACCGATTGAGGAACCTTGATCAGCATCACCGTCCTGGCGCTCGTCTTCGGCGTCATCTTCCTGGCCGAGCTGCCGGACAAGACGGCTCTCGCCGGACTCGTCCTCGGCACGCGGTACCGCGCCTCCTACGTCTTCGCCGGTGTCGCCGCCGCCTTCACGCTGCACGTCGTGCTCGCCGTCGCGGCGGGCAGCGCGCTGACCCTGCTGCCGCAGCGGCTCGTGCACGCGCTGACGGGTGTGCTCTTCCTGGGCGGTGCCGCGATGCTGCTGCTGAAGAAGGGGGACGACGAGGAGGAGGTCCGCAAGCCGCAGGACCAGTCCTTCTGGAAGGTGGCCGGGACCGGCTTCATGCTCATCCTGGTCGCGGAGTTCGGCGACCTGACCCAGATCATGACGGCGAACCTCGCGGCCCGCTACGACGACCCGCTGTCCGTGGGCCTCGGCGCGGTGCTGGGGCTCTGGGCCGTCGCGGGACTCGGCATCGTGGGCGGCAAGGCGCTGATGAAGCGGGTGCCGCTCGGGCTGATCACGAAGATCGCGGCGCTGGTGATGCTGACGCTCGGTGCGTGGTCCCTGTACGAGGCCGTGGCCGGGTGAGGCCGGGTGAGGCCGGGGAGCCCGGCGGGGGTGGCCGGGCGGCGAACGGCTGGTGACGTCTTGACCGGAGCACTGGCGGGATCGCCGACGGTTTTGTACCGTGGAGGAACAAAGTGGCTCCCGCCCGCTTCCCCTGACCGGCGGGCGGGGCCGCCTTGTCCCCGTGGGGCCCGCACGTACGGCCCCTCCGCCGTGTCTTGGAGCTGCCGATGACGGCCACGACCGTGCTCACCGCCCGCGCCCTCCTGCTGGACATGGACGGCACCCTCGTCAACTCCGACGCCGTCGTGGAGCGGATCTGGCGCCGCTGGGCCGAGCGGCACTGCCTGGACGGCGACGAGGTGATGAAGGTGGTGCACGGTCGGCAGGGGCACGCCTCGATGGCGTTGCTGCTGCCCGACCGGCCCGTCGAGCAGAACCTGGCGGACAACGCCCGCATGCTCGCCGAGGAGACCTCGGACATGGACGGGGTCGTGCCGATCCCCGGGGCCCGGGAGTTCCTGGACGCGCTGCGGGGGCTGCCGCACGCGCTCGTGACCTCGGCCGACGTGGCCCTGTCGACCGCGCGGATGGCGGCGGCGGGCCTGGAACTGCCGCCGGTGCGGATCACCGCCGAGTCGGTCGGTGCCAGCAAGCCCGACCCCGAGGGCTTCCTGAAGGGCGCCGCGGAACTGGGCGTGGCCCCGGAGGAGTGCGTGGTCTTCGAGGACTCGGGCGCGGGCATCGCGGCGGGACGCGCCGCGGGGATGCGGGTGGTGGGGGTCGGCCCGCGCGCGGGCCTGCACGGACCCGACGTGCTGGTGCGGGACCTGACCGGGGTGCGGGTGGACACGGCCCAGGACGGCGCGATACGGCTCCGCCTCGCCTGACCGTCCGCTCGCGCGCGGCAGTTCCGACGACAGGGCCCGGTCTCGTGGCGGAAGCCGTGCACTACGGCCGCGTCGTTTCCGATTCCAGCCGTGCTCTCGTTGCCGCGCCGTACACCCCCGGCTCGTCCTGTGTGATGCCCCGGCTGATCTGGTAGTTGCGGACCGCGCTTTCCACCTGGGCGTCGTAGGTGCCGCTCGCGGGGCCCAGGTACAGGCCCAGTTGGCGCAGGCGGAGCTGCAGCTCCCTGACCTCCGGGCCCGTGTCGCCGGTGCGCAGGACCACGGCGCTCTGGTGGGGCTGCGCGTGCGGGCCGGGAGACGCCGTTGCGGTGGCCGGCGCGGTCGTCGGAGTGCCGCTCGGGGTCGGCGACGTGGAGGGCGTGGGGGACGGGCTCGACGGTGACGGTGACGGCGAAGGGCTCCCGCTCGGCGACGGGTTCCTGCGCGGAGGGGGCGCCACCACGGACACCGTTGCGGTCGGCGACGACGTACCGGCCGGCGACGACGCCTCCGGCACGCTCGCCCGGATCTCCTGCGGCAGCGCACCGTCCCGCTGCGGAGGGTCGTAGGAGAACAGCCCGCTCGCGTAGCCTGCCGCCGCCACGACCGCGACCACCGCACCCCCGGTGGCCAGCAAGGCGGTGCGCCGCAGCCGCCGGGCGCGCGGCTCGGCGTCCGTGGGCGCGGCGGCGGCCCGGTCCTCCACGTCGGGCACGGCCGGGAGAGCCGTCGTCACGTCCGGTGCGGCAGCCGACCGCACTGCCGCGTCCGGCTCGCCCGATACGGCGCCCAGTCGCACGGTCGCGTCCGGCTCGCCCGATACGGCGCCCAGCCGCACCGTCTCGTCCCCCAGCTCCACATACGGCCTGATGCGCAGCGGATCGAAGTCCTCCGCCGCTGCCGCCTCCGCCGTGCGCGCCTCCCGGAGTGCCTCGGCCGCCCGCCGGGTGCATCCGCACGACGGTGTGCCGTCTCCTCGTCGCGGTGCCGCGCACTCCGGACAGGTCCGTCCGTTCGGTCCGTTCACGCGTGGGCCCCCTCCCCGCCGAATTCCAGAAATTATGCAGATCTCCCTCACGGAATCTCCCGGCAGCCCCCGGAATTCCTCCCTCCCATCAGGACTCGACAGGCCATAACGGGTCACACCGCCCACGATGAGAGTGCACGACGGACGACAGCGCACGGAGGTCGTACGACCTTCCACGGGAGGCCTTCATGACCGATGACACCCAGGGCAGGGCGGCGGGAGCGGGCACGGGTCCCACGGAACCGGCCATACCCGGCATCGCCACCGGTGCGGGCGCCGGCGGCTCCGTCGCCGCACGCCACGCGCCCGGCGACGACAGCGTGCACGGCGGCGTCCTCGTGTCCATCGGAGCACTGCTGCTCGGCATGCTGCTGGCCGCCCTCGACCAGACGATCGTCTCCACCGCGCTGCCCACCATCGTCAGCGACCTCGGCGGTCTGGAGCATCTGTCCTGGGTGGTCACCGCCTATCTGCTCGCCTCCACCGCGGCCACCCCCCTGTGGGGCAAGCTCGGCGACCAGTACGGGCGCAAGAAGCTGTTCCAGGCCGCGATCGTGCTGTTCCTGATCGGCTCCGCGCTGTGCGGCATGGCGCGCAACATGCCCGAGCTGATCGGCTTCCGCGCCCTGCAGGGCCTCGGCGGCGGCGGGCTCATCGTGCTGTCGATGGCCATCGTCGGCGACATCGTCCCGCCCCGGGAGCGGGGCCGCTACCAGGGCCTCTTCGGTGCCGTCTTCGGTGCGACCAGCGTCCTCGGCCCGCTGCTCGGCGGACTGTTCACCCAGCACCTCAGCTGGCGCTGGGTCTTCTACGTCAACCTGCCCGTCGGTGTGATCGCCCTCGCCGTGATCGCCACGGCCCTGCGCATCCCACGGAAGGCCGAACGGCACGTCATCGACTACCTCGGCACCCTCCTCATCGCCTCCGTCGCCACCTGCCTGGTCCTCGTCGCCTCGCTCGGCGGCACCACCTGGGCCTGGGGCTCACCGCAGATCGCCGGCCTGGCCGCCCTCGGCGCCGTGCTGCTCGTGGCGTTCCTCGTCGTCGAACGCCGCGCCGCCGAACCCGTCCTGCCACTGAAACTCTTCCGCGTCCGCACCTTCACGCTCTCCGCCGTCATCAGCTTCATCGTCGGCTTCGCGATGTTCGGCGCGATGACGTACCTGCCGACGTTCCTGCAGATCGTCCACGGCATCAGCCCCACCCTGTCCGGGGTGCACATGCTGCCGATGGTGGCCGGCATGCTGCTGTCCTCCACCGCCTCCGGCCAGATCGTCAGCCGCACCGGCCGCTGGAAGGTGTTCCCGATCGCGGGCACCGCCGTCACCACCATCGGCCTGCTCCTGCTGCACCGGCTCACCGAGAACAGCAGCACCGCCGAGATGAGCGGCTACTTCTTCGTCTTCGGCCTCGGCCTCGGTCTCGTCATGCAGGTGCTGGTGCTGATCGTGCAGAACGCCGTCGCCTACGAGGACCTGGGCGTCGCCACCTCCGGCGCCACCTTCTTCCGCTCCATCGGGGCCTCGTTCGGCGTGGCCGTCTTCGGCACGGTCTTCGCGGGCCGCCTCGCCGACAAACTCGTGGCCGCGCTCGCCGGGCATCCGCTCCCGCCGGGCGTCACCCCGGCCGCCCTGAAGGCCGACCCACGCGGCATCGCGGCCCTGCCGCCCACCGTCCGGCCCTCCGTGCTGCACGCGTTCTCCTCCTCCATCATCGACGTCTTCCTCTACGCGGCCCCGGTCGCCCTCCTCGGTTTCGTCCTGGCCTGGTTCCTGCGCGAGGACAAGCTGCGCGGCTCGGTCACGGCACCGGACGTGGCGGAGACCCTGGCGAGCAATCCGGTGCAACGCTCGTCGTACGAGGAGGCCAGTCGCGCGCTGTCCCTGCTCGGCTCCCGGGAGGGGCGCCGGCAGATCTACGAGAAGATCACCAGGCGGGCCGGGTACGACCTGCTGCCCGCGACGAGCTGGCTGCTGCTGCGGATGAAGAAGCACGGCTGGGCCGAGCCGGCGCTGCTCGCCGAGCGCAGCTCGATCCCGCTGCCCGTCATCATCGCCGCCGCACGGCAGGTGGAGGAGCGGCGCCTCGGGGTGCGTGAAGGGCTCGACCTGATGCTGACCGAACAGGGCCGCGAGGTCGCCGACCGCCTCGCCGAGGCGCGTGAGGAGTCCCTGGCCGAACTGCTCGGCGACTGGTGGGGCCCCGACCGCCCGACCGACCTGATCAAGCTGGTCCAGGAACTGAACGCGGAACTGTGCGGCTCGGACGCGGAACGCCCGCACAACGGCTCGACGACTCCGCGACAGCTTGGCCGGCCACAGCACTAGGGCGGGTTGCTCTCCCGAGCAGCCGTCGTCCGCCCGGCCCGGCCGCTCAGATCAGCGGCTTGCCGAACCAGTGCTCCGCGTACGGGTTGTCGTTGTACGGCGCCGTCTCGACGTAGCCCAGGCGCGCGTACAGGGCCCGGGCCTCGACCAGGTCGCCCCGGGTGTCGAGCACCATCCGCTCGGCGCCCAGCGCCCGGGCCGCGTCCTCGGCGGCGGTCACAAGGAGCGGGGCGCCACCCTTGCCCCGCATGTCCGGGTGCACGAAGACCCGCTTGAGCTCGGCAGTCGCCTGATCGATCAGGCGTACGCCCGCCATGCCCGCCGGGCGGCCGTCGTGACGGGCCACCAGCAGCGCCCCGCCGGGCGGCGCCAGGTAGTCGCCCCTGTCGGCGGCGACCTCGCGCTCCAGCTCGTCAGGGTCCGTGCGACGCCCCTCGTGCAGCAGGTACCAGCGGTCGCTGACCTCCGTGTAGTACGCCCGCCACAGCGCGGTGGCGACCAGGGAGTCGAAGGGTTCGGGGGCGATGGTCCAGCTCATGCGGGACATTCTCCGGAGGGTCCGGGAGGAGCGCGCAAACGAATTACGCGCGTCCCTCCCGGGCTCTTCGGCGGCACGGGGCCGGGCGGCTCGTTTGGGGGCGGCCGTCCGGGCAACCCGGGCGGGAGACGGCCCGCCGGGCCGCACGACCTGAAGGCAACCCCGGAAGGCACCCATGTCCACAGGCTGGATCATCGCTCTGATCGTGATAGTGATCGTGGCGGCCGCCCTCGCCGGCGCGGCCGCCGTGTCCCCACGGGCCCGGGGCGCGGTCGGCGGTCGGAGCCTGAAGCGCCGCTTCGGACCCGAGTACGAGCGGACCGTGGCTCGTCACGACGGCGACACCAAGGCCGCGGAGCGCGAACTGACCGAGCGGCTGAACAAGTACGGCGCAATGAACGAGCACCCGCTGGAGCCGGCCGAGCGTGAACGGTACGCGGCGCGCTGGGCGGCCGCGCAGGAGCGCTTCGTCGACTCCCCGGGTGAGGCGGTGGCCGAGGCGGACCGGCTGCTCGCCGAGCTGGCGGGCGTACGGGGGTTCCCGGACGGCGCGCGCTACGAGGAGCAGCTCGACGCGCTGTCGGTGCACCACGCCCACCACGTCCACGGCTACCGCCGGCTGCACCGGGCCGCCCACGCCCCGGACACCGGCACCTCCTCAGGCCACGCGGGCACCGAGGAGATGCGCGAGGCCATGGTCGAGGCGCGTGCGCTCTTCGAGGACCTGGTGGCACCCCCGCGCCGGCAGTCGGCCGGCCCCACGGAGAAGACGCCCCGGCACGCCGCCGGCAACGCCGGGCAGTCCCGTCTGCCGTGGGCGTTCCACAGGCAGCATGTGAAGGGGAGTTGAGGGTGATGACGGAATGGACACCGGGCGGCGCTGCCGAACGTCCGGAAGCGACGGGGCGTCGGCCCGACACCGGAGAGCCCCGGTCGGCGGCGGAGTTCCGGCCCGATACGGGTGAGCGCCGGTCGGGCGCGGAGTTCCGACCGGAGGCAGGCGAGCCCCGGGTCGCGGGCGAGTACCGGTCCGAGGCGGGTGAGCCCCGGTCTGCGGCGTTCCGGCCCGATACCGGCGAGTCCCGGCCGGCCGCGGCGGGCTCCTCCCGGGAGCCCCGGCTGCTGCCGCGGGACGAGTGCGACAAGTTCGAGCTGCGGTTGCAGCACGCGGTCGGCAGGTTCGTCGACCGGCCCAAGGAGGCCGTGGAGGAAGCGGACCAGGTGGTCCAGGAGGTCGCCTCGCGCCTCGCGGAGGCCGTGTCGTCCCGGCGCCGCACCCTGAAGGCGTCCTGGCAGGAAACGGGCGACACCGCCCACCCGACGGCCGACACGGAACAGCTACGCCTGGCGTTGCGGGACTACCGGGCGACGGCGGAGCGGCTGCTGAACATGTGAGTGGCCCATGGACACAGCGAGCGGGGCCGACCCGGACGACGTCTCCGGGCCGGCCCCGCTCGCTGTGTCACCGCGCCGGCCCGGCGGCCGCTTGGCCCGGCGACCGCTGTGGTCGGTCCGCCCGACGGCCGCTGTGGCCGGCCTGTTGCTTTCCCCGGCCTGGCCCGGCCCCGGGCGCTCAGCTCGCTCCCGAGCGCCCCCCATGGCGTGCGCGCCACGCCTCGACGACCGTCTCCACGTCGTACGGCTTCAGGCCCAGCGGCGGACCCGGCGGCGGCTTGAACATCATGTCGCGGATCTTCACGTTCAGCTGCTCGACCAGTCGCCGTGCCACCCGCTCCGAGGGTGCCTGAGCGGCCGCCGCCAGCGTGTCCTCCGCCTCCTTGCGCAGGGCCAGTGTCGGCGGCAGGACCGAGATCCCCTCGCGGGCCATCTTGCGCTTGATCCACCACAGCTCGTCGTACGCGGTGTCGCTGACGGCCGGTGACGGCTCGCCCGCACCGGGGAGGTTCGCGAACTCGCCTCGTGCCTGGGCGTCGCGGATCTGTTTGTCGGCGAACGACTCGAAGCTGACACCGGGTGGCTTGCGCTCGGTCATGGGTTCATTGTGTGCGACGTCACCCGATGGGGCGATCGGGCGAATTATCATTCCGGCGCGGCACGCCAATCGGGCCGGACCGCAGCACACTTGAACCGCCGCACCCGAAGGAGCGCACGTGCTCGAACTCACGATGGCCTCGGTCTCCGCGGCGGACGCCGGGGCGACGGCCGGCATGCAGATGGCCGACGCGCCCAGCGACCCGGGCGCCGTGCTGAGGGTGGGCCGGGACAGGTCCGTGTGCCGACTGGCGACCCCCGACGACTGGCTGTTCGTCTCCCGCGTCCATCTGGAGTTCCAGTGCGGCCCCGGCGGCGTCTGGCAGGTCACCTGGTTGCGCGGTTCCCAGCCCGACCCCTCCTCGGAGGTCCTGCTCACCCTCGCCGGACACCCCGCGCAGCCCCTGCCCTACGGCGGAGCGGCCCAGCTCCCGCAGGGCGCCTCCGGTGAGCTGGTCATCCAGGACCGCACCGCCCCGCGCAGCGTCAACGTGGGCTTCTACCACGAGGCCTGAGGACCGCCCCGGTCGGTCAGCCCACCACCCGGGCCAGCGCGAACCCGTCGTGCCCCTTGCTGCCCACCGTCTGCACCGCCGTCGCGCTCAACTTCGGGTTCGAGGCCATCAGTTCCAGCGCGGCCCGGGTCCCCCGTACGCTCGGGTCCTCGCTGCCGGCGTCGGTGACCTGGCCGCCGCGCACCACATTGTCGAGGACGATCAGGCTGCCGGGGCGGGTCAGCTTCAGCGCCCACTCGACGTAGTGCGCGTTGTTGACCTTGTCCGCGTCGATGAACACCAGGTCGAACGGCTCGGGCTGTTCCTCGGCCAGTTTGGGCAGCGACTCCAGCGCCGGGCCGACGCGCACCTCCGTGATCCCGGCGAGGCCCGCTCGTTCGAGGTTCCGGCGGGCGACCTCCGCGTGCTTGGCCTGGTACTCCAGTGTGATCAGCCGGCCGTCCGCGGGCAGGGCGCGGCCCAGCCAGATCGTGCTGTACCCGCCGAGCGTGCCGATCTCCAGGATGCGGCGGGCGCCCTGGATCCGGGCCAGGAGCTGGAGCAGCTTGCCCTGGTTCGGCGCCACGTTGATGTGCGGCAGTCCCGCGGCGTCGCTGTCCCGCAGGGCCGCGGTGAGCGCCTCGTCCTCGGGGGCGAGCAGGTCCGTGAAGTAGGCGTCGACGTCGTCCCAGAGCTGTTGCGCTGTGCTCATGCACCGTGCCTTTCATATGGATGGTTAGATCACCTAACTAGGCTCCCTAACGAATATAGCCAGGGCAAGGTGCCGTGTCAGCCGATTTCCACCAGCTTCCACCAACCGGGTGACGTGCCGCCCCGTGCGAGCGGCACGTCACCCAGGAGTCGGCTCAGGTGGACCGGATCAGCGCTTCGCGCCCCGCTCCAGCGACGGTGCCGAACCCGGCAGCGGGCGGCCCGCCGACTCCGTCATGAACCACACCGCGGCACCGCCGATCACGGCCGCCGCCATCATGTAGTAGGCGGGCATCATCATGTTCCCCGTCGCGCCGATCAGCGCCGTGACCACCAGCGGGGTCGTGCCGCCGAACAGCGACACCGAGACGTTGAAGCCGATCGACAGCGAGCCGTAGCGGACGCGGGTCGGGAAGAGGGCCGGCAGGGCGGACGGCATGGCCGCCGTGAAGCAGACCAGCAGCAGTCCCAGCGCGCCCATGCCGAGCGCGACCGCGAGCAGGCTGCCCTGGCGGATCAGCAGGATCGCCGGGACGGACAGGAGCAGGAAGCCCGCGCAGCCCGCCGCGATCACCGGGCGTCGGCCGACCCGGTCGGTCAGGGTGCCGGCGAAGGGCTGCACGATCATCATCAGCGCCATCACGGCGAGCACGACCAGCAGCCCGTGCGTCTCGTCGTACTTCAGCTCGCTGGTCAGATAGCTCGGCATGTACGACAGCAGCATGTAGTCGGTGACGTTGAAGACGAGCACCAGCCCCATGCACAGCAGCAACGCCTTCCACTGGCCGGCGATCATCTCGCGCAGCGGCACCTTGGGCCGGGTTGCCTCGGCCTTCGCCACCTCGGCCGCGAACGCCGGGGTCTCCTCCAGGCGCAGCCGGAGGTAGAGCCCGATGACGCCCATCGGACCGGCGATCAGGAACGGGATCCGCCAGCCCCAGGACACCAGGTCCTCGGAGGACAGCAGTGCCGTCATCAGGGTGACCAGGCCCGCGCCGCCGATGTATCCGGCGAGCGTGCCGAACTCGAGCCAGCTCCCGAGGAAGCCGCGCCTCTTGTCCGGCGCGTACTCGGCGATGAACGTGGACGCGCC
Organism: Streptomyces sp. NPDC107546; assembly: GCF_055639175.1. NCBI lineage: Bacteria > Bacillati > Actinomycetota > Actinomycetes > Kitasatosporales > Streptomycetaceae > Streptomyces > Streptomyces sp. NPDC107546. Next base: position 157,354 of record NZ_JBVKBA010000011.1, read on the forward strand.
CGCGTACTCGCCACCGGTGGAGAAGCCCTGCACCAGCCGGGCCACGAGTAGCAGGACCGGCGCGCCGACGCCGATCGCCGTGTACGACGGGATCAGGCCGATCGAGAACGTGCCGATCGCCATCATGATCATGGTGACGGCGAGCACCTTCTGGCGCCCGACGCGGTCGCCGAGCGGCCCGAACACCATGCCGCCGAGCGGGCGGACCAGGAAGGCCGCGGCGAACGCGCCGAAGGTGGACAGCAGCTGTGCGGTGGAGTTGCCGGACGGGAAGAACACCTTGCCCAGCGTGACCGCGATGTAGCTGTAGACGCCGAAGTCGAACCACTCCATGGCGTTGCCGAGCGCGGCGGCCTGTACGGCGCGCTTGACCAGCGCCGGGTCGGTGACCGTGGCCTTCGGGCGGTCGGGGGACGGGGGTGCGTAGGGTACTGAGGGTGGAGCGACGGTCGGCAAGATTCCGCTCGCCTGCCTTTCGACGGGGACAAGGACGGGGCCCGTCGTCGTCAGGGCGTACGGGGGTGTACGCCTGATACCTCTTCGCACGTCTTCGTGTCTGTTCGTACGCCTCGTACGTCGTCGTACGTCTGCTGCGTCTCGTACGGCGGGCCGACGGCCGCACACGAGGCCGATCGTGGCCTGCCGCACGACGAACGGGCCGGGGGCCGGCCGTGGGGGCCGAGCCGAAAACGACCATAACGGAACTTGCCGCCATAACGGACGGTAGCCGGTCCATCGCGCAGTGCGCGAAAAGCGCCATGTCCAGGCGTGACGGCTCCACTGTGCCCGGCCGGCCGCCGGTCATTCTGTGATCCATCTCGCGTACCGAAGCCGGAACCGGAACCGTCCGCGCCGGGTCGCCATGCGGCCGAAGGCGGAGCAGACCTCAGGTGAAGAGAGGGTCGCCCGCGTCTCACGGCGCGGGGGCCGCCCACCTCATAGGGTCGGGGCAGCGGCCGGCGAAACGGGACACATGGGGCCGGTGCGGCGGGAGGGCCGACGAGGCGTGGCGAACGTGGAGCACAGCGGGCAGACGGGCGGCGTCTTGGGGGCGGAGGCGGTACAGCAGGCGCAGGAACGGCTGAGAGCGGCCCGCGTCACGCTCTGGCTGATCGCCGCCGTCCTCGCGGTCCGGCAGGTCGCCGTGGTCCTGCGCACCCCCCGAGCCCAGCGCCTCACCGATCTCGAGACCTGGGTCGGAGCGGGCGGCGTCCTGCACGTGAAGGGCTCGCTGTACGACTCGACCCGGTTCACCGGTACCCCGTTCGGTGGACTCGTCCTCAAGCCGCTCACCCGGGCGGCCGAACAGGCACTCGGCCTGGCGTGGACCTTCGGCACCCTCCTGCTGGTCGCCGCGCTCGGCCTGGTCGCCGCGCGGTCGCTGCCGCAGCCGGTGAGTCGGCGGACCTCACTGCTCGCCGCACCCGTGGCGATCAGCCTGCTGATGCTGTCGCTGCCGGTCCGCAACACGCTGCACCTCGGGCAGACCAGCATCATCCCGGTGCTGCTGGTCCTGCTCGGCTGTTCGACGGTGCGCGAGGAGCGCACGGGCGGTGTCCTGATCGGTGTGGGCGCGGCGATGCAGCCGACCGTCCTGCTGTTCGCGCCGCTGCTGTGGTCGACCGGCCGTCGCCGGGCCGCCGCCTCCACCGGTGTCACCTTCGCCCTGTGCACGGCGCTCGCCTGGGCCGCGATGCCGCACGACTCCTCCACCTACTGGGTGCACCACCTCGCGGGCGTCGGTCTCGGCGGCAGGGCGGACGACCTCGCCAACCAGTCCCTGCACGGCGCCCTGCTGCGCCTCGGCCTGACCGGTCCCCTGGAGATCGGCCTGTTCCTGGTCGTCGGCACCGCCGTCGCGGTCGTCGGCCTGCGCCGCGCCGTGCGCTACGCGCGCGACGGACAGCTGCTGCTCGCCGTCGCGATCACCGGCTGCGTCGCCGTCGCCGTGTCGCCGACGACCTGGCAGCACCAGCTGCTGTGGGTGCTGCCGGCGGTGGTCGGCCGGGTCGGCGGCCGCGCCTCGGACCGGTACGTATGGCCGTTCGCCGTCGTCACGGTGATGACGCTGCCGGCGACGACCGTGGTCCCCGACACGGCGCTCCTGGAGCCGTTGAGGGACAACGCCATCCTGCTGGCGGCCCTCGCCACCGCCTGCGGGCTCCCGTTCCTGGAGCGGGAGTCCCCCGCCTACCGGTCACCGCGCCCCACCGTGTACGCCGCCCCCGTACCCGCCCGGCTCTCCCTGGTGCCGCTGCTGCCCTTCTGGCGCCGCGTCCTCAGCCGCCCCAACCTGCTCTTCGAACTGCTGCTGCTCCGGGTCTGCTACGCCGCCTACTCCCAGGTGCGCCTGGTCGCGACCGGCAGCCGCGAGTCCGCCGAGGCGCACGGCCGCCAGATCCACTCCGTCGAGCAGGCCCTCTCCATCGACATCGAGCAGGGGGTCAACCACGCGGTGACGAAGGTGCCGTGGCTGGAGCACTTCCTCGGCTTCTACTACGACTCGTTCCACTTCGTGCTGCCGCTGACGATCCTCGGCGTGCTCTACTCCCGGCGCCCCGCCGACTACCGCTGGGCCCGCACCTCGCTCGGCTTCGCCACGCTCCTCGGCCTGGTCGGCTTCTGGCTCTATCCGCTCGCCCCGCCGCGCCTGATGCCGGGCCTCGGCTTCGTCGACACTTTGCACGGCGTCCAGAACCTCGCCAAGCCGGACTACGGCGCGTTGACCGCGGTCACCAACCAGTACGCCGCCATGCCCTCCCTGCACTTCGGCTGGTCCCTGTGGTGCGGCATCGTGATCGCCGTCCTCGCTCCCCGCTGGTGGATGAAGGCGCTGGGCACGCTCCACCCCCTCTTCACGGTCTCCGCGATCGTGGCGACGGCCAACCACTGGGTCCTGGACGCGGTGGGCGGCGCAGTGGTCGTCGGCGCAGGATTCGGGCTGACGCATGTGCTGTCGGGGCCGCGGTCAGTGGCGTTGCCCATGGCAGCCGGAACGGACCTGGCCCGTGACCACGCGATCAGGGAACGGCGCCAGAGCGCTACGAATTAGCCCGCGACTCCAAGACCCCCGCCGGGCCTGTGCTCACCCTCGCGCCGGCCGCCTTCTCGGCGTTCGTCTCCTGGGCGATTACAACCGCTGAATGATCGTCCCGGTGGCCAGCCCACCCCCGGCGCACATCGTCACCAGCGCGAACTCCTTGTCCGCACGCTCCAGTTCGTGCAATGCCGTGGTGATCAGACGGGCGCCCGTCGCCCCCACCGGATGCCCCAGCGCGATGGCACCGCCATTCACGTTCACCTTCTCCAGGTCCTGGTCGAAGACCTGCGCCCAACTCAACACCACCGACGCGAACGCCTCGTTGATCTCCACCAGGTCGATGTCCGCCAGGGACATCCCGGCCTTTCCCAGGACCGCCTTGGTCGCGTCGATCGGGCCGTCCAGGTGGAAGTGCGGGTCCGAGCCCACCAGGGCCTGGGCCACGATCCGGGCCCGCGGGCGCAGCCTCAGGGCGCGCGCCATCCGCTTCGACGCCCACATGATCGCGGCCGCGCCGTCCGAGATCTGCGAGGAGTTGCCCGCCGTGTGCACCGCCCTCGGCATGATCGGCTTCAGCCGGGACAGCGCCTCCATCGACGTGTCGCGAAGGCCCTCGTCCCGGTCGACGAGTCGCCACATGCCCTGGCCGGCCCGCTGCTCCTCCTCCGTCGTCGGCACCTGCACGGCGAACGTCTCGCGTTTGAACCGCTCCTCCGACCAGGCGATCGCCGCCCGTTCCTGGGAGACGAGGCCCAGCGCGTCCACGTTCTCGCGGGTCAGGCCCCGGTGGCGGGCGATCCGCTCGGCCGCCTCGAACTGGTTCGGGAGGTCCACGTTCCACTCGTCGGGGAAGGGCTTGCCCGGACCGTGCTTGGAGCCCGAGCCGAGCGGCACCCGTGACATCGACTCGACACCGCACGAGATCCCGACGTCGATCACGCCCGCCGCGACCATGTTGGCCACCATGTGCGACGCCTGCTGGGACGAGCCGCACTGGCAGTCGACCGTCGTCGCCGCCGTCTCGTAGGGCAGGCCCATCGTCAGCCACGCCGTGCGCGCCGGATTCATCGACTGCTCGCCGGCGTGCGTCACCGTGCCACCGACGATCTGTTCGACGCAGTCGGCGGGGATGCCGGTGCGGCCGAGGAGTTCGCGGTAGGTCTCGCCCAGGAGGTAGGCGGGGTGCAGATGGGCGAGCGCGCCGCCGCGCCTGCCGATGGGGGTGCGCACGGCTTCGACGATCACGGGTTCCGCGGCCATGGGGCTCGTCCTCTCCTCGGTCACCCGCGTGGCGCGGGCGTCCCGGCCCACCCGCCACGCAGAACTAGTACCCGTTCTAGTTCTGTGTGCAGTGTGCTGACAGGGTGTCCAGGGCCGCAAGGGTCGTGCAGCCTCCGAAGTCGTGATCTGCGCGAGTCTCGCACGCGATCGAGGCGCCGTGCCCCTTGCGACTTGTAGAACCCGTTACTACCTTCACCGCAATTCCTGATGGACAGTCAGAATGGTGAGAGGTCGCCCATGCCCTGTCCCGCGCTGCCCGACGGGTTCGACTTCACCGATCCCGATCTGCTGCACCACCGCGTGCCCCTGCCGGAGTTCGCCGCACTGCGCCGGGCCGAACCGGTGTGCTGGGTACCCCAGCCGGCCGGGCTCGCGGGCTTCCAGGACGAGGGGTACTGGGCGGTCACCCGCCACGCCGACGTCAAGTACGTCTCCACGCACCCGGAGATCTTCTCCTCGTCCCTCAACACCGCGATCATCCGGTTCAACGCGCACATCGAGCGCGACTCGATCGACGCCCAGCGGCTGATCATGCTGAACATGGACCCGCCCGAGCACACCCGGGTCCGCCAGATCGTCCAGCGGGGCTTCACCCCGCGCGCCATCCGGGCCCTGGAGGAGCGGCTGCGGGCCCGGGCCCGGGCCATCGTCCACAGCGCCCTCGCCCACGACGGCCCCTTCGACTTCGTCACCCAGGTCGCCTGCGAACTGCCGCTGCAGGCCATCGCCGAGCTGATCGGCATCCCCCAGGGCGACCGGGCCAAGATCTTCGACTGGTCCAACAAGATGATCGCGTACGACGACCCCGAGTACGCCGTCACCGAGGAGATCGGCGCCCGGTCGGCCACCGAGATCATCGCGTACGCCATGAACATGGCCGCCGACCGCAAGCAGTGCCCGGCGCAGGACATCGTGACGACGCTGGTGGCCGCCGAGGGCGAGGGGAACCTCAGCTCCGACGAGTTCGGGTTCTTCGTGCTGATGCTGGCCGTCGCAGGCAACGAGACCACCCGCAACGCCATCACGCACGGCATGCACGCCTTTCTCACCCACCCCGCCCAGTGGGACCTCTACAAGCGGGAGCGCCCCCGTACCGCCGCCGAGGAGATCGTCCGCTGGGCGACCCCGGTCAACGCCTTCCAGCGCACCGCCACCCAGGACACCGAGCTCGGCGGCAAGCAGATCGGGAAGGGCGACCGCGTGGGGCTCTTCTACTCCTCCGCCAACCACGACCCCGAGGTCTTCGACCACCCGGACGCCTTCGACATCACCCGCGACCCCAATCCGCACCTCGGCTTCGGCGGCGGAGGCCCGCACTACTGCCTCGGCAAGTCCCTGGCCGTCCTGGAGATCGACCTCGTCTTCGACGCGATCGCCGACGCCATGCCGGACATCAAACCGGCCGGCGACCCGCGCCGCCTGCGCTCCGCCTGGATCAACGGCGTGAAGGAGCTCCCGGTCGCCGTGGGCTGACGGACCCGGGCCGCCGCTCTCCCGGCGCCGCCGGCCCGCCCCGAGGGAGGCAGGGGCATCACCCCTACGCCCCGCCCCTGCCCCCCCGGGACCAGGAGCCCACGCTTGAAGCGACGCGGGACGTTCACACGCTGTATGGGACGTCAGCGCAGTGCGACCGCGCCCGTGTGGACGGTGCGCATGGCGCGCTCGACGGTCTCCTGGTTTTCGCCGACCGGAGCCACGTAGCCGATGACGTCGCGCGCGGCGTCCTCCCCGAGCATGCGGGTGATCACCCAGGTGGCGAGGTACTGGGACGCCAGGCAGCCTCCTGCCGTGGCGATGTTTCCCTCGGCGTGGAACGGCGCGTCCAGCACGGTGATGTCGCAGGCTTCGACGAAGGGCCGGCTCTTCAGGTCCGTGCACGTCGGCACGCCGTCCAGCAACCCCAGCCGGGCGAGCACCAGCGCGCCGGAGCACTGCGCACCGACGAGCTGTCGTGAAGGGTCGAGCGGCAGCCGGGAGATCAGCCGGTCGTCGGCGACTACGTCTCGTGTCTTCACGCCACTACCGATCAGCACGACCTCGGCTTCGGTCACGAACTCCATCGGGCGCTGCCCTGTCACCTCAACACCGTTCATCGACGTGACCACCGGCGTCGGCGTGGTGATGAAGGCCTCCAAGCCATCCTTACGGCATCGGTTGATCAGCGCGGATGCGATGAAGCTGTCGAGTTCGTTGAACCCGTCGAAGGTGACCACGGCTACCTGCATCACATCTCCTTCATGCACGACATTGGATCTGCACTGCTCCCCGGCGCGCCCGTTCCGGGGCGGATCGACGACCACCGCAGGGTCTACGGAGCTTGTACCGGACCGGAGCTGTCCCAACCAGGGATCAGCTCCTCCCGGTGGACGTCCTCGGCGTGGACCGGCTCGCCGCAGGTCTCGCAGACCGCGTGGGTGACGAGTTCGTGGTCCCGGTGGAGGAGCCGAACGGGCGGCGAGGTGACGGCCCAGCGGTCGCCCCAGCCGATGAGCTCGCGGGTGATGCCCGCCAGGTCGCGTCCCGCCTCCGTCAGGTAGTACCCGCTGTGGCGTGTGTCGTCCGGCAGCGGGCGCCGTTCGAGGACACCGCTCTCCACCAGCGACTTCAGGCGCGCTGCCAGACGGTCCGTGGGGGCGCCGGTGTTCCTGGCGATCTGCCGGAACCGATGGTTGCCGAGCATCACCTCGCGGATCGCCGGCAGGGCCCATCGGTCGCCGACGACCTGCAGGGCGGCGGCGAGCGAGCAGGGACGTCCGGCCATGTCCTGGGGGTCGATGCGCGTGGCCACGGCTCCAGTATCACCCAGGTATGGTTTGAGTTCCAAACCGCCCCGTGCTTGACTGGCGTCATGCCCATGATGCTTGGATTTTCAAAGCAGCCTCGGATGACCACCGCCGTCGTCCTGGTGGCCGTCTTCATGACCAACCTGGATCTGTGGATCGTCAACGTCGCACTTCCCGCCATGGGAGCGACCTTCTCCGGGGACGGCAGGGGCACGGCCCTCGGGGCGCTGTCCTGGGTCCTCAACGCCTACGCGATCACCTTCGCGGCGCTGCTGGTGGTGGCCGGGCGTGCCGGGGACCGCATAGGCCAGCGGCCGGTCTTCCTCACCGGGATCGCCGTGTTCACCCTCGCGTCGCTGGGCTGTGCCCTGGCCCCGAACCTGGGGACCCTCGTCGTGGCCCGGGTGGTGCAGGCCGTCGGAGCGTCCGCCCAGATTCCGACGTCCCTGGCCCTGCTGCTGGCGTCGGTGCCGGCCGAGCGCCGTACCCACGTCACCCGGAGTTGGGCTGCGGTCGGCGGACTCGCCGCGGCCGCCGGGCCCGTCGCCGGCGGCCTCCTGGTCGAGGTGGACTGGAGGTGGGTCTTCGCCGTCAACGTGCCCATCGGCATCGCGGCGCTCGTCGCCGGCCGAGCGGTCCTTCCGAAGCTGGCCGCGCGCGAGGCGGGACCGCTGCCCGACCTCCTCGGCGCCCTGTTGCTCATCTCGTCGGTCGCGGCGCTGTCCGGGGCACTGGTGCAGGCACCCGACTGGGGCTGGACGAGCGGCAGGACCGCACTGCTCTTGGCCGTTACCGTGACCAGCGGCGCCGCATTCGTCCTCAGATCCCTGCGGCACCCCCGCCCGCTGTTCGAGCTGGACCTGCTGCGGCTGCCGCGCTTCGGAGCGGCGAACGCGGGCAGCCTCGTGTTCGGCGTCGCCTTCGCGATCATGCTGCTGTCGAACGTGCTGTGGTGCCAGGAGGTCTGGCACTGGAGCGCGCTGCGCACAGGTGTCGCTCTGGTCCCCGGTCCCGCCCTCGTGCCGGTCGTCACCCTTCTGACCGCCCGCGCCGCGCAGCGCTTCGGGCACGGTCCATTGATCGCCGTGGGCGGGTTGCTGTTCACCGGCGGCATGGTCTGGCGCGCGTGCTTCGCGTCCGTCGCGCCGGACTATGTGCGTGACTTGCTGCCCAGCCAGCTGTTGACCGGTACGGGCATCGGTCTGGCTCTGGGCACTCTGGTGGCCGCCGGTGTGCACGCCCTGCCAGGGCACCGTGCGGCGACCGGATCGGCGCTGGTCAACTCCGTCCGCCAAATCTCGGCCACGGTCGGCGTCGCCGTCCTGGTCGCGGTGGTCGGCTCCCACGTCGGTGCCGCCTCGCATCACGACTTCCGGATCGCCTGGTGTGCGGCCGCCGTATTGAGCCTGGCGACGTCGGCGATCGGTGTGCACCTCAGCCGTGGCGGCGGCTCGGACCAGACGGCGTCCGCCGCATCGCAGCAGCCCGAGGCGGATGCCCAGGCTCCGCGGACGCGTCCTGACCGACCCGGGCTGCCGGCCGGACACCCCGAACCGCGCCCTACAGCTATTCCTTCGCATCAAGTAGAAGGGGGCCGCGGTGGAGCGGCCTGACCCTGGTGACGCTGCTGATGCTCGTCGTCCTCGCTTCGAAGGGGCACAATCGTCCCCTCGCCGAAGACGTCGAACGGAAACGCGCACCCGTGGCCCCTGCCGAGCCCGCTCTCGCCCAGCCCAAGGACACGGCCGTCCACCCCGACCGACGCCTGCGGACGCTCTGGAACCGCCATCGGGTTCCGCTCCTCGCCACGCTCCCCACCCTGCCGCTGTACGCGGTGTGGTGGCTGTCCCTCGCCACCGGAGGCGGCGACCTCGCGGCTCAGGAGGCCTGGGCCGAGTTCGCGGCCCGCCACGGCGAGTCGGCGTACAACCTCTCCTGGTACGGCGGGATGCACACCGCCAACTACAGCCTGATCTCGCCGTATCTGATGGCCGCGCTCGGTGTGCGCACGGTGACGGTGGTCTCCGGACTGGCCGCCTCCTGGCTCGCGGCGCTGCTGATCGTGCGCGCCGGGGTCCGCAGGCCGTTGTGGCCCGCGCTGCTCGCCTCGCTTGCGCTGTGGTGCGATGTCGCCTCGGGCCGCACCACGTTCGCGCTGGGTGTCGCGCTCGGGCTGGCGTGCTGTGTGCTGCTGACGCGACGGCGGCTGGTGGCGGGGGCGGTGTGTGCGGGACTCGCCACCGCGGCGAGTCCGGTGGCGGGGCTGTTCCTGGCTGTGGTCGGGGCCGGCTTCCTGCTGGTACGGGACTGGCGACGGGCCCTGGTGCTGCTGGTGCCGCCGCTCGCGGTGGTCGCCACCACCACGCTGCTGTTCCCGTTCCGGGGAGAACAGCTGATGCCGCCGGACCGGATCTGGCAGCCGGTGCTGTTCGGGCTGTCCGTCGCCGTACTGGCTCCGCGCTGCTGGCGCGTCGCACGCTGGAGCGGCGTCGTCTACGCGGCCGGGACCGTCCTCGCGTACCTGGTCCCCTCGCCCGTCGGGACCAACATCGAGCGGTTCGCGGAACTCTTCGCGCCCGCCGCGCTGCTCGCGGTGCTGCTCACCGCACCGCCGATGCGGACGCTGCGGCGCACCCTGCTGATCGCGACGCTGGCCTTCTCCGTCTTCTGGGTGGGCCGCAAGACCGCCGACGACCTGGAGGTCTCCACCGCCGTGCCCGCCTGGGCCGCGGACACCGCCGGAGTGGTCCGGGCCGTCCGCGACCTGGGCGCGGACCGCACCCGCGTCGAGGTCGTCCCCGCCCGCAACCACCGCGAGGCCACCGCACTGGCCCCGTACGTCCCCATGGCCCGGGGCTGGAACCGCCAGCTCGACATGGAGCGCGGCCGCCTCTTCTACGACGGCACGTTCTCGGCGGCGGCCTACCGGAGGTGGCTGGACCACTGGGCGGTGGGCTACGTCCTCCTGCCACTGGGCAAGCCGGACGGATACGCCGAGGCCGAGGCACGGCTGGTGCGCGACCACCGCCCTGCCTGGCTGGAGCCGGTGTGGCAGGACACGCACTGGCGCGTGTACCGGGTGCGCGACGCGGTGCCCCTGGTGTCGGCGCCCGCCACCGTCGTCCGCGCCACGGGCGCCGAGGTGGACGTCCGGATGCCCGCGGCCGGCTCGGTGACCGTCCGGGTCGCCTACTCGCCGTGGCTGCGCACCGAGGGGGCGTGCCTGGGCCGGGAGGGCGACTTCACGCGGCTGACGGTGACCGCGCCCGGTACCTACCGGATCGGCTCGCGGTACGGGCCGGCACCGGAACCGGGGCGCTGCTGACACCCGCGGGCCGCGGCCGTGGACGCCGTCACTCCCGCCCGGACGCGACCACCGCCAGCACGGCCGTCGCCACGGCCGTGAGCAGCAGGGGCCAGCCCAGGCCGTGGTGGATGACCAGCCAGCCGCCCAGGACCGCGCCCGCCAGCAGGGAGACCGCCGAGGCCGCGCGACGCCGGGAGCGCCTGCCCGTCCCCCCGGCGAGCCGGGAGTCCGAGGCGAGCCCGGTCAGGGTCGAGGTGAGGACGGTGGTCGTCGTCAGCTCGGGCACGGCCAGCTTCCGTACCGTCGCGTTGCGCACCCCCATCGCGGAGGCCGTCACGGCGATCAGCGTGTACCTGGTCGTGGTGGTGCCCGGCGCGACGAAGGCGACCGCCGCCGACGCCCCGAGCAGCACCGCCTCGACCCCGAGCGTCAGCCGGGCCCAGGCGCGCCGCGACCCGCCGCCGTACCTCCGGCCCGCGCGTCCGCCCGCCACGGCCCCCACCAGGAACGACCCCAGCGAGATCACCGCGTGCGAGGTGGAGAAGCCGGGCGCCCCGGCGGCGGCGAAGCCGAGCACCACCACGTTGCCGGTCATGTTCGCCGTGAAGACGTGCCCGAGCCCGAGGTAGCTCACCGCGTCGACGATCCCGCTGATCACGGTCATCACCAGGAGCGCGGGGACCAGGCGCAGTCCGCGCGTTCCGGGTTCCTCCACCGGTGTGTCAGTGCTCATACGGGCCTCCGGGCAGCGGGACGGGCGCGGTGTACTCAGGTACACCCCGGACGCGGGGGATGTTCGGATGTCCGGGCGAACGGGGCGCCCCATAGCCTCGGATCATGAGTGAGGACACGCACAAACGCCAAGAGAACCATACGAGTTGGACAGTCGGACGCGGGCTCGCCGTCGGCGCGGCCTTCCTGCTCGCGGGCCTCGCCGCGGCCCCCGCGGTCGCGGCGACGCACACGCCGGAAAACACCACAGCACCCCGTCGCGGCGCCCTCGTCTCGCTTACCCCGGTCCTGTCCCGGGACGCCACCGGCGTACGGACCTTCCTGGCCGACCGGAACATCGCCACGGACACCGTGCGCTACGGCGTGACGGGTTACCGGCTGACGTACCGGACCGGCGATCCGTACGGGAAATCCACCGCTGCCACCGGCCGACGGCGCGACCGGCGCTCGCTGGACCAGGGCCAGGTGGACCACTTCGGGTCGTTTGCCGTGTCGGCGCCGCAGGTGGTGCGGTACTTCGACACGGTGCGCCGCTGACCGGACACGCCGAAGGCGGCGGCCCCGGATTCGGGGTCGCCGCCTTCGTGGTCGCGTGGGACCGGTGTGGTCGCGTGGACCGGCTCGATCAGTACCAGTGGTGGGTGGACCAGAAGTTCCACGCCGCGGCGGGGCTGCCGTAGCGGGAGTTCATGTAGTCCAGGCCCCACTTGATCTGGGTCGCCGGGTTGGTCTTCCAGTCGGCACCGGCGGACGCCATCTTCGAGGCGGGCAGCGCCTGGACCAGGCCGTAGGCGCCGGAGGACGCGTTGGTGGCCTGGGGGTTCCAGCCGCTCTCATGCGAGACGATCTTGTTGAACGCTTCGTACTGCGCCGAGTCCGGGATCATCTGGTGCGCGATCGCCTGGGCGGAAGAGGGCGCCGAGGTCGGGGTGGCGGCCTGGGCGGGCGCTGAGGTGAGCAGCGCGCCGGTGGCGGCCGCGGCGACGGCGGTGGCGGCGATGGCCTTCTTCGGGGAAGCGATGCGGCGGATGAAAGAGACGGTCACAGGAAACCTTTTCGTCGGGGACATGGGGCCGCGAACATGCCGGACGGCGCGGGACGCGGTGGGGGCATGCGTCGGCGCCGCGACCCGGGTGGGCTCGTCGGCGCCTTGGCGACGTCATCCAGAGAAGCAGGCCGACGCGGTGTCCGCAATGACCCCTTTTACTAGTTGCGGTCGCATCCGCCGGAAACGTCCAGCGTGTGATCTGGCTCTCAAACCGCAGGTCGCGCGGGCAATTGGCGCAGGCATGCCATGGTGATCGATCTACGGTCGCGCATCGTAGGTGACGGTGGTCACGTGGGGCTCGTCACGGTTTGGGTTACGCATCGCCTATAGCGGTCATACGGTATGGAACCGGACGTTGTGACCTGTGCCGCACGAACGGGGGTGGAGATGTGACCGGCGTCGCAGGTGCATTCGGCCAAAAAGCGTTCCCGGGGGTCCACGTGCTCCATGTGTCTTGGCACCAGGCGCCGACTGCGCAACGCGCCGGGTCGGGGCTCCTTCACGTCGCCGCGTACGCCACCGGATCGCTCCCCGCCACCGCCTCCGCCCGACCCAGCTTCACCAGCCGGCGCAGATGGGCCTCGGCCTCCGCGACCGCGATGTGCCGTGAGCCGTACGGGATCTGCTCCCAGGGGCGGTTCCACTCCATGCGCTCGGCGAGCTGCCAGAGTGTGAGCGGGGCGGACAGCAGGGTCAGCAGCCCGGTCAGCCGCTCCCCGTGGTGCGCCAGCAACTCCCGTACGCGGCCCGGCGCGTCGGTGAACGGGTGCTGATGGGCCGGCAGCACCTCGGCGGGCCCCAGACGGCCGACGCGCTCGAGGGAGTCGAGGTAGTCGCCGAGGGGGTCGGTCGCGGTGGTGTCCTCCGGGTCCTCGTACAGGCCGATGTGCGGGGTGATCTCGGGGAGCAGGTGGTCGCCCGAGAACAGGCGGCCCTGGCCGGGCAGTCCGGCGGGGTGGTCCTCCTCCAGGTGGAGGCAGACGTGGCCGGGTGTGTGACCCGGTGTCCAGATAGCGCGCAGGCGGCGCCCGGGCAGGTCGAGAAGTTCCCCGTGGACGATCTCGCGGTCGGGCAGCGCGGGGGTGAGGCCCGGCAGGTCCCGGGGGCCGCGCGCGGCGCGCAGCGGGGCCAGGTGCTCCTCGGGAGCGCCGGCCGCGGCCAGCTTGTCGGCCATGTACGCGTACCAGTGCTCGGGGCGGGTCTCGCGGGTGCGCCGTACGACCGCGGTGTCCGCCGCGTGCATCGCGACCCACGCGCCGGACGCCTCCCGGACCCTGCCGGAGAGGCCGTGGTGGTCGGGGTGGTGGTGCGTGATGACGACGCCGTGGACCTCCGCGGGCGAGGTGCCGCACGCCGCCAGGCCCTGCGCGAGCGCGTCCCAGGAGTCCGGGTCGTCCCAGCCGGTGTCGATCAGGACCGGGCCGCGGTCGGTGTCGACGAGATGGACGAGGGTGTGGCCGAGGGGGTTGTCCGGGATGGGGACCCTGAAGGACCGTACGCCCCCGCCGTGGTCGTGCGCCTGTGCCACCGGCTCCCCGCCCTGGCTCGTCGTCATCGCGCCTCCGCCCCGCCCGCCCTTGGCCATGGCCCACTATAACTAGAACTGGTTTCACGTCAGAGTGGCCGGACGAAGCTCCGTCTCGGCCTGCGCCGACCAGCTGGGAACCGTCGTTCTCCGCCGTTCTCGGTCGTCGTCGGCCACCGTGCGGCGGCTCACGGACGGCCCGGCGGCTCACGGACGGCCCGGCGGCTCACCTCGGAATGCGAGACCGGACACCCGGGCAGTCCGTCCGGGTCTCTTCGCGCCAGGCCCGTACCCCTAAGGTCAGGCCGTGGCCTCGACCAGCCGCTTCATGCCGGGCTGGTCGGTCACGCAGCCCACCAGGCCGAGCGCCCGGGCCAGCGCCAGGTCGCGCTCGTCGTTGACGGTCCAGGCCATCACGTCGATGCCGGCGGCGCCGCACTTCTCCACGATGGCCCGGTTCAGCTGGCGCAGCTCCACGCTGACCAAGGTGGAACCGACCCTCTGGGCGCGGCCGACGAAGGTGTCGCGGTGCGCGCTGGGGCCTGCCACCAGTACGGTGCGGGCCTGCGGCAGCACGTTGTGGATCTCGCTCAGCGCCACGTCGTGGAACGACAGCACCGAGACCCGGTCCAGCAGGTCGCGGTCGGTGAGCACCTTGGCCAGCGACCGGGCGGCGGCCACGTCCTTGATCTCCGCCTGGATCGGCAGCGTGGGTCCGACGGCGTCCAGCACCTCCCCGAACGTGGGGATGCGCTCGCCGAGACCGGCGTCGAGCTGCTTGAGCTGCCGCAACTTCTGGTCGGCGATCGGACCGGAGCCGTCCGTCGTGCGGTCCAGGGTCTCGTCGTGCATGACGACCAGCTCGCCGTCCTTGCTCAGGTGCAGGTCCAGCTCGATGCCGTCCAGGCCCTCGCGTTCGGCCCGCAGGAAGGAGCGCAGGGTGTTCTCCGGCTCGGCGGCCATGACACCGCGGTGGCCGATGGTGAAGAAAGACACTCGCTTGCCGTCCTTGGTCTGGTGGTGCGGGGCAGCCGCACGAGTGTCGTACCCCGCGCCGGGCGGCGGGCGACCGCCCGTCGGAGCGCCCAAGCCTAATGGCCCGTCCGGCCGCGCGCTCGGCCCGTCCGGCCGCGCGCTCGGCCCGTCCGGCCGCGCGCTCGGCCCGTCCGGCCGCGCGCTCGGCCCGTCCGGCCGCGCGCTCGGCCCGCCCGGACCGCGCCGGAGCGCGCCCCAAGACACAGAATCCGAGATCGCACCGCCTGTCTCGCCGGACATGGCGAGAGCGGCACGACGGCACCCCCACCAGCGGGAAATCCGCTGGTGGGAGCCCATTCGGCCCCGAACCTGGCTTAGTTCGACCAGAACTGGTATCAGTTCTGAAATGCCGTCAGGAAACGGTACCGCCGGCTCCGCAGGAGGCAGTCGCCATGACCGAGCTCGTGGAACACGGACAGCTGTTCATCGGCGGGGAGTTGACCGACCCCCTGGGCAAGGACGTCATCGAGGTGGTCTCCCCGCACACGGAAGAGGTCATCGGGCGGGTGCCGCACGCCTCGCGGGACGACGTCGACCGGGCCGTCGCCGTGGCGCGCCGTGCCTTCGACGAGGGGCCCTGGCCGCGCATGACGCTGGACGAGCGGATCGGGACCGTGACGAGGATCAAGGACGCGATCGCCGTACGGCACGAGGAGATCGCCCGTGTGATCTCCTGCGAGAACGGCTCCCCGTACTCCTGGAGCGTCCTCGCGCAGGCGCTCGGCGCGATGATGGTGTGGGACGCGGCGATCACGGTCGCGCGGGACTTCACGTATGAGGAACGGCGGGACGGCGTTCTCGGGAAGATCCTGGTGCGGCGCGAGCCGGTGGGGGTGGTGGCGGCCGTCGTGCCGTGGAACGTGCCGCAGTTCGTGGCCGCCGCCAAGCTCGCGCCCGCGCTGCTCACCGGCTGCACGGTGGTGCTGAAGCCGTCGCCCGAGTCTCCGCTCGACGCGTACCTCCTCGGTGAGATCGCCCGTGAGGCCGGGCTGCCGGAGGGGGTGCTGTCGATCCTGCCCGCCGACCGCGAGGTCAGTGAGTATCTGGTGGGGCATCCGGAGATCGACAAGGTCTCCTTCACCGGCTCGGTCGCGGCCGGCAAGCGGGTCATGGAGGTCGCCGCGCGGAACCTCGCGCGCGTGACCCTGGAGCTGGGCGGCAAGTCGGCGGCCGTGGTGCTGCCGGACGCGGATGTCGAGACGACCGTGGCGGGGATCGTCCCGGCGGCCTGGATGAACAACGGCCAGGCCTGCGTCGCCCAGACCCGCATCCTGGTGCCGCGCTCGCGCTACGACGAGTTCGCCGACGCCTTCGCCGCCGCGGCGAGCGCCCTCGTGGTCGGTGACCCGCTGGACCCCGCGACACAGGTCGGCCCGCTGGTGGCGCCGCGGCAGCAGCAGCGCAACCTCGACTACATCCGCATCGGCCAGGAGGAGGGCGCCAAGATCCTCACCGGGGGCGGACGGCCCGCGGGTATGGAGCGGGGCTGGTACGTGGAGCCGACGCTCTTCGGTGGCGTCGACAACTCCATGCGGATCGCCCGCGAGGAGATCTTCGGGCCCGTCGTCTGCCTGCTGCCCTACGGCGACGAGAGCGAGGCCGTGAAGATCGCGAACGACTCCGAGTACGGGCTGAGCGGCAGCGTGTGGACGGCGGACGCGGAGCACGGCGTCGAGGTCGCCCGGCAGGTCCGTACCGGGACGTACTCGGTGAACACCTTCAGCCTCGACATGCTCGGCCCCTTCGGTGGCTACAAGAACTCGGGGCTCGGGCGGGAGTTCGGCCCCGAGGGGTACGGCGAGTACCTGGAGCACAAGATGATCCATCTGCCGGCCGGGTACGGGGAGGCGTAGCCCATGGGTGACCGCTGGCACATCGAGGTCGACCGCTCGGTCTGCATCGGCTCGGCGCAGTGTGTGCACCAGGCGTCCGGCATCTTCCGCCTCGACTCCGCCCGCCAGTCCCATCCCGTCGCACCGGACGCCGACGCGGGGGAGCAGATCCTTCAGGCGGCGGAGAACTGCCCGGTGGAGGCCATCGCGATCACGCTGGCGGGGAGTGGGGAGCCGGTGTTCCCGCCGGAGGAGTAGGCGAGGCCACGGGCCTGGGTGATATGCCCGAAAAAATAAAAAAATCATGGTTTGGGGTCTTCCATCTGGCCGCAGAAGGCCTAATCTAGAAATTGCCTACGAGGCGAGTGAAGGAACTCGACCGGAGATGCCGACTGGGGCGTGAAGTTACGGCTTCCGCTGTGGCCGACATCGACGGTCGACAGGCCGGAAGGTCGAAAGACCGGAGGGTCGATCGGAACCCGTCTCGTAGGTCTTTTCGTGCCCTGGTCCAGTGCTCTTCTCGTGCCCTGGTCCAGTGGTCTTTTTTTGCCCTAGTCCCGCGCGCGGGTGTCCGTGAGGTCGATCAGTCGGCACACCGTCTCGATGTCGATCCTCACCTGGGCGATGGAGGCGCGGCCGGAGAGCCAGGTGATCAGTGCCGAGTGCCAGGTGTGCTCGATGACCCGCACCGCCGAGAGCTGGTCCGGGGTCGGGTCGCCGTCCAGGCCCATCGCGTCCAGGATGATCGCCGTCGTCTGCCGGGAGACCTGGTCCACCTCGGGGGAGACGCTGCGGTCCGCGAAGGTGAGCGCGCGGACCATGGCGTCGGCCAGGTGCGGCTCGCGCTGCAGGGCGCGGAAGGCGCGCATCAGGGTCTCGGCCACCCGCTCGGCCGCGGTCCGACCGGCCGGCGGCTTCTTCCGCAGCGTGCCGTGCATGCGTTCCAGCTGGTCCTGCATGGTCGCGACCAGCAGGTGCACCTTGGAGGGGAAGTAGCGGTACAGCGTGCCCAGCGCCACCTGCGAGGACTCCGCAACCTCCCGCATCTGCACCGCGTCGAAACCGCCCCGGCTCGCCAGCTGCGCGCTCGTGTGCAGGATCCTGCGGCGACGCGCCTCCTGCCGCTCGGTGAGCGCAGGTGAGGCCGGCTGCGCCGCCGGTCGCGCGGTACTGGCTGGCACCTTGGCTTGCGCAGGCATGGGTCCCGTTCCGTGACAGTCGGTGAGGGTGATGATCAGGTCGGTGAGGGGTGGCGGTCGGACAGCATGGCAGGGCGTCGGCCGTGGCGCGAATCACCCGATCCATCGCTCACAGTGGCGCTACCTGCCGGTAGATTCAGAGGCTCTTGAACGATCAAGTCTGTAACTTGTTCTAGATTACCGTCCCGGCGTAGTCTCGCGGGAAACTGCAGGGAAGAAGGGGCCGAGAGTGACCGCTGAGGCCAGGGAGGCGGGTCCCGAGGAGGGCTCGGCCGCCGGTGGGGGTACCTCCCTGTTCGAGCGAAGCCGAGAACTTGGGGGAGAGCGCCCGCTGCGCATCGCGCTCCTGACGTACAAGGGGAACCCGTTCTGCGGCGGTCAGGGCGTGTACGTACGGCACCTCTCCCGTGAGCTGGTCCGGCTCGGTCACCGGGTCGAGGTCATCGGCGCGCAGCCCTACCCGGTGCTCGACGAGGGCGAGGGCCTTCAGGGCCTGTCCCTCACCGAACTGCCCAGCCTCGACCTGTACCGCCAGCCCGACCCCTTCCGTACCCCGAAGCGCGACGAGTACCGGGACTGGATCGACGCCCTCGAGGTCGCCACGATGTGGACCGGCGGCTTCCCCGAGCCGCTGACGTTCTCCCTGCGCGCCCGCCGCCATCTGCGCGCCCGACGCGGCGACTTCGACGTCGTGCACGACAACCAGACGCTCGGCTACGGCCTGCTCGGCGATGTGGGCGCGCCGCTGGTGACCACCATCCACCACCCCATCACCGTGGACCGGCAGTTGGAGCTGGACGCGGCCGAGGGCTGGAAGCGGCGGCTGTCGGTGCGGCGCTGGTACGCGTTCACGCGCATGCAGAAGCGGGTCGCGCGCCGACTGCCGTCGGTGCTCACCGTCTCCGGGACCTCCCGCCAGGAGATCGTGGACCACCTGGGCGTCGACCGGGACCGCGTCCACGTCGTGCACATCGGCGCCGACACCGACCTGTTCTCGCCGGATGCGTCGGTGCCGCAGGTGCCGGGCCGGATCGTCACCACCTCCAGCGCGGACGTGCCGCTCAAGGGCCTCGTCTTCCTCGTCGAGGCGCTCGCCAAGGTGCGGACCGAGCACCCCGGGGCGCATCTCGTGGTGGTCGGCAGGCGCGCCGAGGACGGGCCCGTCGCGCAGGCCATCGAGCGGTACGGGCTCGAGGGTGCCGTCGAGTTCGTGAAGGGCATCTCCGACGCCGAGCTGGTCGACCTGGTGCGGTCGGCCGAGGTGGCGTGCGTGCCGTCGCTGTACGAGGGGTTCTCGCTGCCGGCGGCCGAGGCGATGGCGACCGGTACGCCGCTGGTGGCCACCACGGGCGGTGCCATACCGGAGGTCACGGGCCGCCACGGGGAGACGTGCCTGGCGGTCCCGCCCGGTGACGCCGGGGCGCTGGCCGCCGGGCTGAACCGGCTGCTGGCGGATCCGGAGCTGCGGGCACGGCTCGGCGCGGCGGGCCGCGAACGGGTGCTGCGGCACTTCACCTGGGCGAAGGCGGCGGAGGGGACGGTGGCGCGGTACCGCGAGGCCATCGCCCTTTCCCGGGCCCGGCACGGTTCGCTCGGGGACGCCCCCGCCGAAACAGCCGCCGCCTCCGCGGCCGCCGCCGAAGACATCGTCGTACCCAACCGCGAAAGCAGGGCCACGTGCTGACCGTCGACTTCTCCCGGTTCCCGCTCGCCCCGGGCGACCGCGTCCTGGACCTCGGCTGCGGTGCCGGTCGGCACGCGTTCGAGTGCTACCGGCGCGGCGCGCAGGTCGTGGCGCTGGACCGCAGTGGCGAGGAGATCCGCGAGGTCGCCAAGTGGTTCGCGGCGATGAAGGAGGCGGGCGAGGCACCGGCCGGCGCCACCGCGACGGCGATGGAGGGCGACGCGCTCGCCCTGCCCTTCCCCGACGAGTCCTTCGACGTCGTGATCATCTCCGAGGTCATGGAGCACATCCCGGACGACAAGGGCGTCCTCGCCGAGATGGTCCGGGTGCTCAAGCCGGGCGGCCGTATCGCCATCACCGTGCCGCGCTACGGCCCCGAGAAGGTCTGCTGGGCGCTGTCCGACGCCTACCACGAGGTCGAGGGCGGCCACATCCGCATCTACAAGGCCGACGAACTGCTGGCGAAGATACGGGAGGCGGGCCTGAAGCCGTACGGCACCCACCACGCGCACGCGCTCCACTCGCCGTACTGGTGGCTGAAGTGCGCGTTCGGCGTCGACAACGACAGGGCGCTGCCGGTGCGCGCGTACCACAAGCTGCTCGTCTGGGACATCATGAAGAAGCCGCTCGCCACCCGGGTCGCCGAACAGGCGCTGAACCCGCTGATCGGCAAGAGCTTCGTGGCATACGCGACCAAGCCGCACCTGCCGCCTCTCGCGGAGGGCGCCAGGACCGCCGAGACCCCCGAGGCGGCCGCCAAGTGACCACCCCCCGGACAGAACACCTCGTCCTGCCCGGGGTCCTCACCGCCGAGCAGGCCGCCGCGACCGTCGCCGGGATCCTCGCCGTGCAGCGGGAGGACGGCGCCATACCGTGGTTCCGCGGGCACCACCTGGACCCGTGGGACCACGTCGAGGCGGCGATGGCGCTGGACGCGGCGGGCGAGCACACGGCGGCCGAGCGGGCCTACGACTGGCTGGCACGCCACCAGAACGAGGACGGGTCCTGGTACGCGGCCTACACCGACGGCGAGCCGGAGCAGATCACCGACCGCGGCCGCGAGACGAACTTCGTGGCATACGTGGCCGTCGGCGTCTGGCACCACTACCTCGCCACCGGCGACGACACGTTCCTGGACCGCATGTGGCCGACGGTGTACGCGGCGGTCGAGTTCGTGCTGCGGTTGCAGCAGCCGGGCGGGCAGATCGGCTGGAAGCGGGAGGACGACGGCACAGACGTCACCGACGCGCTGCTGACCGGGTGCTCGTCCATCCACCACGCGCTGCGCTGCGCCCTGGCGATCGCCGAGCAGCGCGAGGAACCGCAGCCGGACTGGGAGTTGGCGGTGGGCGCGCTCAGGCACGCCATACGTCGGCACCCGGAGCGGTTCCTGGACAAGGACCGCTACTCGATGGACTGGTACTACCCGGTGCTCGGCGGCGCGCTGACGGGCGCCGAGGCCAAGGAGCGCATCGAGGCGGACTGGGACCGTTTCGTCGTCCCCGGCCTCGGTGTGCGCTGCGTCGTCCCCAACCCGTGGGTGACCGGCGGCGAGTCGGCCGAACTCGCCCTGACCCTGTGGGCCATGGGCGAGTCCGACCGCGCCCTGGAGATCCTCCAGTCGATCCAGCACCTGCGGGATCCGAAGACGGGCCTGTACTGGACGGGCTACGTCTTCGAGGACGGCGTGGTCTGGCCCGAGGAACTCACCACCTGGACGGCCGGCTCACTGCTGCTCGCCGTGGCCGCCCTGGGCGGCGACGAACCGACCTGCACGGTCTTCGGCGGCGAGCAGCTGCCCCGGGGCCTGGACACCGACTGCTGCGCTTAGTTCCGCGGACTGCTCGGTGCCGGTGGGGGGGGTGCCCCCGGGGCTGTCGCGTACAGCGGCAGCCCTTCAGTGGCGGTGGATGCGGTTGGCGATGGCGTGGCCCACGAAGAGGTAGACCACCGCGGCGAGGCCGTAGCCCGCGACCACCCGTGCCCACGCCTCGTGGAATGTGAACAGGTCATGGGACCAGCCGGCCAGCCACGCCGCCGCGTTGTGGATGAACTGCACCAGATCGTTGCCGGGGTTCGCGTTCAGCAGGTACATCAGGATCCACAGGCCCAGGATGACGGCCATGATGTCCGCGATCACGGCGATGACCGTACCGGCCTGATTCGCACCGTTGCGATATCGAGGGGACATGTCCTCCGGGTTGCCCGACGATTCCCGGTCAAACGCGTGGAGGTCCGGGGACGACCGTGCGCAGCCGGGGTCACCCGATCGCCCCGCCCGGGCGGCAAGACCGGGCGGTGTGGGTGAAGCTGTCGGTGGATCAGTCGGCTTCCCGGCCCCGGAGGCTCCCGTGCCCGCACCGATACGCTCCCCCAAGCTCTTCGAGCAGGGGGTACCCCCACTCGCCGTGGCGCTCGTCCTCGCCGCGCTGTTCGCCGGTGCCGCCGCCTGCGGTGACGGGAGCGCCGCGCAGCGGGCCGCCGCGTACATCGCGGTCCCCACGCCCACCCCGACCACCCCGGTGGAACGGCAGAAGTTCGCCAGGGCGCGGTTCGTGGCGAACGCGGGGCTCGCGGCCGGGGCGGTCCACGAGTGGATCGTGAAGCCGTGGAAGGCCGGTACGTTCAAGAAGGGGGCCAGGGGACGCAGGACCGCCCTGACCAAGGCCGCGCTCGCCGGCACCTTCGCCTACAACCGGCTCGGAGCCGCCGCGCGCAACGCCCAGGGCGACCCCGCGCTGGCCAGGGGCCTGGCCCCGCTCGCGCCGGGAATCGAGGGGCTCAAGGACCTGCCGTCCCGCCTGAGCAAGGGCGACGAGTCGGCCGCGGCGTCCTACGCCGGTCTCGTCGACAAGGTGAAGGCCGCGGCCAAGAACGCGGGCGTCCCCGTCCGCAACCAGCTCCCGTCCGCCGCGCAGCTCGCACGCGGCTGACGGGGCCAACGGGGCACCGCCGTGCAGCGCTCCGCGGCGGTGCCCTACCCACCTGTGGTTCAGTTCAGCTCGGCCAACACCCGCAGCGTGTGCGGGTCCGGCGCCAGCGCCAGCAGGTCCGTCACAGGGCCCTTGCGCCACAACTCCAGCCGCTCCGCGATGCGTTCACGCGGCCCGACGAGCGAGATCTCGTCCGCGAAGGCGTCCGGCACGGCCAGCACCGCCTCCTCGCGCCGCCCCTGAAGGAACAGCCGCTGGATACGGCGCGCCTCCTCCTCGTACCCCATGCGCGCCATCAGGTCGGCATGGAAGTTGCTTCCGCCCGCCACCCGACCACCACTCCTGTCGGAGCGCTCCGCGCGCCCCTTCAACGGCCCCATTCCGCCGATGTAGAAGCCGAGCATCGCCTTCACCGGCAGCAGCCCTTCGGCGACGTCGTCGCAGACCTTCACCCGCGCCATCGGGGCCACGACGAACCCCTCACGCAGGTCGGTCAGCGCCGCCCCGTACACCTCCGGGCGGGTCGGCGACCAGTACAGCGGCAGCCAGCCGTCCGCGATCCGGACCGTCTGCGCCACGTTCTTCGGGCCCTCCGCGCCCAGCAGGACGGGCAGATCGGCGCGCAGGGGGTGCGTGATCGGCTTCAGGGGCTTGCCGAGGCCGGTGCCGTCCGGGCCCGGGTAGGGCAGGGCATGGAAGCGGCCGTCCAGCTCCACCGGCGCCTCGCGGCGCAGCACCTGCCGAACGACCTCGACGTACTCCCGGGTCGCGGTGAGCGGTGAACTCGGGAACGGGCGCCCGTACCAGCCCTCCACCACCTGCGGCCCCGACAGGCCGAGGCCCAGCATCACGCGCCCGCCCGAGAGGTGGTCCAGGGTGAGCGCGTGCATCGCGGTGGTGGTGGGGGAGCGGGCCGCCATCTGGGCAACCGCCGTGCCGAGCTTGATCCGTGACGTCCGCGCGGCGATCCAGGTGAGCGGCGTGAACGCGTCCGACCCCCAGGACTCGGCGGTCCACACCGAGTCGTAGCCGAGCCGTTCCGCCTCTCGCGCCGACGTGACATGGTCCGTCGCGGGGCCCCGCCCCCAGTAACCGAGCGCGAGTCCGAGCCGCATGCCGCCCCCACTTCCCTGACGAGGCATCAGATCCAAGGAGTGGCAGCGACTGTACGGCAACGGCCCCCCGCCCGGAAGGGCGAGGGGCCGTGCGGGCGAGGGGTGGGCTCAGCCGCGCTGGATGCCGCTCGTGTCCTGCAGCACACCGCGGCGGCCGTCCTGCGTCTGCGCCACCAGGGCGGGGCCGCGCTGCTCGACGGCCAGGTACCAGGTGCCGGGCGCCAGTTCGGCGATCGGGGTGGGCGAGCCGTCCTCCGGGAACAGCGGGCGCGGCACCGGCACCGCGAACCAGAACGGCGAGAAGTCCGCGGCGGGAATCGTCTGCTGCGGCTGCTGCCCGCCGAACGGCTGCCCCTGCTGCGGCTGACCGTACGGCGACTGCTGCGCGCCCGGGTAGCCGTACCCGCCCTGCGGCTGCGCGCCGTAGGGCTGCGGGGCGGCGGGCTTGGGGGCCGGCACGAGGGCGGCCTGCAGGGCCGGGACCAGCGGCGTGGCGATCGCGGCGGCGGCCATGACAACAGTGGCGACGAGGCCGAGGATCAGGCCGGTGCCGGCGCTGACGCTGCCGCCGCCACCGAGGTTGTCGACACCGCCGATCGGGTCGAAGACGTTGCCGAGCGCGCTCCAGGCGGCGAAGACCGTGAAGGCGGCGCCGAACTGCCCGAGGTCGAGACCGGCGACCTTGGGCACCTGCGGCAGGCCGTGGGCGACGACGACCAGCGCGGCGCCGATGATGCCGGCCAGGAAGACGCTCAGCAGGAGCGGTCCGCTGGCCCAGGCGCTGGGGATGTCCGCGCTGCTGGGCGCCCCGTCGATCGAGTAGATGTCGAGGAACGACGCGATGAACAGCAATACCGCTGCTCCGATCACCACGCCGTCGCCTCTCGTGAGGGAGCGGATATTCACTTCGGGTCCTTCGTCTGTCGTCTCGTCGTCGGTGGAGGCGTCGCTGTCACCATGTCGACCTCGGGCCGCGCGGTGTGAAGCGCGGGGGTGACCCCTCATCGTAGGGAGACACTATCGTCAGCCCGGCCGGGGTGTCCGCCGGGTCGGAGACGATGATCGCTACCCGCGCAGGAAACTCACGATTCCCTCAGAGATTCCCTGCGCCGCCTTCTGCCGCCACGAGCCGCTGGTCAGCAGTGCCGCGTCCTTGGTGTCGCGCATGTTGCCGCACTCGATGAAGACCTTGGGAACCGTTGACAGATTGAGACCGCCGAGATCGCTCCGTACGACGAGACCGGTGCCGTCGCCCACGTAGTTGGCGGGCGTGCTGCCGGTGACCCGGACGAAGTCGCCCGCGACGCGCTCGCCCAGGTCGCGCGAGGGGCCGACGATGCGACGGGTGTCCGCGGCACCCTTGTGCACCGAGGCCGGCAGGATGACGTGGAAGCCGCGGTCGCCCTGGGCCGCGCCGTCCGCGTGGATGGAGATCGCCGCGTCCGCGTGCGCCTCGTTGCCGATCCGCGCCCGCTCGTCCACGCACGGCCCCCACGACCGGTCGCCGTCCTGCGTGAACTTCACCGTGGCACCCTGCTGCTCCAGGAGCGTGCGCAGCCGGCCCGCCACGTCCAGCGTGAACTGGGCCTCCGTGTAACCCGCGTTGGTGGACGTGCCGGTGGTGTCGCACTCCTTGGAGTTGGTACCGATGTCGACCTTGCGGTTGATCTCGGCCGTGTGGCGGACGTTGCCCGGGTTGTGTCCGGGGTCGACGACGACGACCTTGCCCGCGAGCGGCTTGGAAACGGACCGCGTGGTGGACGACGCGTCCGGCTGCTCGCCGTTGTCCGCGCCACCGGCCGGGGCGGCCGCAGAGCCCGGGACGGCGGCGGACGGCGCGGTCCCCGCGGACCTGGTCGTGGGCGCCCCGCCCGCCGGTCCACCGCCGCTGTCGGCCACCGCCTCGTAGACCAGCCAGCCGAGGAGCGCCGCCGGCACCAGGGCGGCCACCGCCACCGTCAGCGGCCCGCGCCGACGGCGGCGGGGTTCGGGGGCATCGAAGTCCGGTCCAACGTACGACATGCCTGCGACCCTAACGGGACGATTCGCTCCTCGCCCGCGTTCGCCGCAGGACGCGCAGCGAGTCGGCCGCCGAGACCTCCGTGAACTCTCCGGACCGAAGCGCCCTCAGGTAGACGCGGTACGGGGCCTGGCCAGTGAACTCGTCCTCCGGCTCGGGGAACACGTCGTGGATGACCAGGAGGCCGTCCTGGGCCACATGGGGGGCCCAGCCCTCGTAGTCGGCGTTCGCGTGTTCGTCGGTGTGGCCGCCGTCGATGAACACCAGGCCGAGCGGGGTGCTCCACACCCTGGCCACCTGCGGCGAACGGCCCACGAGTGCGATCACGTGGTCCTCCAGGCCCGCCCTGTGCAGGGTCCGCCGGAAGGTGGGCAGCGTGTCCATCAGGCCGACCTCGGGGTCGACCGTCTCCGGGTCGTGGTAGTCCCAGCCCGGCTGCTGCTCCTCGCTGCCGCGGTGGTGGTCGACGGTGAGCGCGGGGACTCCGGCGGCGCGGGCCGCGTCGGCGAGCAGGATCGTGGACCGGCCGCAGTACGTGCCGACCTCCAGCAGCGGCAGTCCGAGCCGCCCCGCCTCGACGGCGGCCTCGTACAGCGCGAGCCCCTCGTGCCGTGGCATGAACCCCTTCGCGGCCTCGAACGCGGCCAGGATCTCGGGCTTGGGCGCCGCGGGCATGGGGCGTCCTTTCGGTCGTACGAGCGTATGGACGCCCCATGCTGCCGCACCCCCCGGCGGCGCGGCGACGGGGGGTGCGGGCGGCGTGGACGGCGGGCTGCTCAGGCCTCTGCCACCGGGACCGGCTCGCCCGGAAGGGACAGGTCCAGGTCCACCGGGCGGTCGTCGCCCGAGTGGGTGGCCGACGAGGCGACCGGGGCGTGGCCCGCGGCCCTGGCGGCCAGGACGTACGGGCCCTCGGCCGGCACCGTCAGCAGGTAGCTGCCGTCCTGAGCGGACAGCGTGGCGCCCGCCTGGCGGCCCCGGCGGTCGATCAGCGTGACCTTGGCGCGGGCGACCGGGGCGCCCTCGGCGTCCAGGACCCGGCCGCGGAAGCCCCGCAGCACCTCCTCGGCGCGCTCCAGGTTCGCGTCCTCCTCGCTGCTCGCGCGCAGCTGGGGCCGGGCCGCGGGGCGGCGGCCGGGCAGGAAGAGGGCGAGCAGCAGACCGAGGGCGACCGCGGCCGTCGCGATCAGGAAGGAGACCCGGAAGCCGTGCATGGTCGGGACGGCCAGACCGTTCACGTGGTTCGCCGTGTTCGCCAGCACCATGCCGATCACGGCACTCGACACCGACGTGCCGATGGACCGCATCAGGGTGTTCAGGCCGTTGGCCGCGCCCGTCTCCGAGGCGGGGACCGCGCCGACGATCAGGGCGGGCAGCGAGGAGTAGGCGAGGCCGATGCCCGCGCCCAGGACCACCGAGGTGATCACGGTCTGCCAAGCGGCGTCCATCAGGCCGAGGCCGCCGCCGTAGCCGAGGGCGATGACCAGCAGGCCGATGATCAGGGTGAACTTGGGGCCGTAGCGGGCGGACAGACGGGCGTAGACCGGGGCGGTGAACATCATCGTCAGGCCCAGCGGTGCCACGCACAGGCCCGCGACGACCATCGACTGGCCGAGGCCGTAGCCGGTCGCGGCGGGCAGCTGGAGCAGCTGCGGCAGGACGAGCGAGACGACGTAGAAGCTGACGCCGACCATGATCGAGGCGAGGTTCGTGAGCAGCACCTCGCGGCGGGCGGTGGTGCGCAGGTCCACCAGCGGGGCGCTGACTCGCAGCTCGAGCACCCCCCACAGGAGCAGGACCGCGACGGACGCGCCGAACAGGCCGAGCGTCGTGCCGGAGGACCAGCCCCAGTCGCTGCCCTTGGTGATGGGCAGCAGGAGCAGCACCAGACCCGCGGACAGGCCGAGCGCGCCCAGCAGGTCGAAGGAGCCCTTCGCGCGCATCGGGGATTCCGGTACGGCGAGAAGGGTGAGGACGATGGAGAGGGCGCCGAGTCCGGCGGAGCCGTAGAACAGGGCGTGCCAGTTCGTGTGCTGGGCGACCAGGGCGGCGGCGGGCAGCGCCAGGCCGCCGCCGACGCCGATCGAGGAGCTCATCAGGGCCATCGCCGAGCCGAGCCGCTCGCGGGGCAGCATGTCACGCATCAGGCCGATGCCGAGCGGGATCGCGCCCATCGCGAAGCCCTGGAGCGTACGGCCGACGATCATGGGCATCAGGGTGCTGGTGACGGCGCTGATCAGGGCGCCGACCACCATCACGGCCAGGCTGGTGAGCAGCATGCGCCGCTTGCCGTACAGGTCGCCGAGACGGCCCATGATCGGGGTGGCGACGGCGCCCGAGAGGAGGGTGGAGGTCAGGACCCAGGTGGCGTTGCTGGGCGTGGTGTGCAGCAGCTGGGGCAGATCCTTGATGACCGGGACGAGCAGCGTCTGCATCACCGCGACCACGATGCCCGCGAAGGCGAGCACCGGCACGATCGAGCCGGACGGCCTTGGTGCGGGCTGGTCGGTCGTTGCGTGCGTCATGGATCGGGGCCTCCGGGCCTGGTCGACTGTCGTGCGGAACGGGCCGCTCGGGACAAGGGAGCCGAGCGGACACGTGCTGGGTGAACCACGTATGCACAGGCAACTATTCCGATGCTTTGGCGTACTAACGAATCCTTGACCGATTCATGGGTTTCTGATCTGGCGTCAGGAGACGGTCTTTTGACGGCGCGTCAGAGGGATGTCGTACGTCCAGGGGCGGAGGCGGCGTGGGGCGAAATCCCGATGCGGACGGCGGGGCCGGGTTGGGAGCATGGCGCGCATGTTGCGAGCCGCCGAGGACACCGTGCCCACCCGTCGTACCGCACCGCCCACCTGGGTGGTGGTCGCGCTCGCGTGTGCCGGGCAGTTCCTCGTCGTGCTCGACGTGTCCGTGGTCAATGTGGCGTTGCCGTCGATGCGGGCCGACCTGGGGCTGAGCGCCACGGGCCTGCAGTGGGTGGTGAACGCGTACGCGATCGCCTTCGCCGGGTTCATGCTGCTCGGCGGGCGGGCCGGGGACCTCTACGGGCGCAAACGGATGTTCCTCATAGGGCTCGCCCTGTTCACGTTGGCCTCCCTCGTCGGCGGGCTCGCCCAGCAGGACTGGGAACTGCTGGTCGGCCGCGCCGTACAGGGGCTCGGGGCGGCGGTGCTCGCACCCTCGACGCTGACGCTGCTCACGGCGGCGGTCCCGGAGGGCGCCGCACGGGCCCGGGCCATCGCGACCTGGACAGCGGTGGGTGCCGGCGGCGGCGCGGCGGGCGGGCTCGTCGGGGGAGTGCTGGTGGACGGGCTGTCGTGGCGCTGGGTACTGCTGATCAACGTGCCCGTCGGAGCGGTCGTCCTGGCCGGGGCGGCGATGAGGGTCCCCCCTGCTCGAGCGAAGTCGACAGCCTGGGGGAGGCTCGTGGAGAGCCGGGCGGAGGACGGGCGGCGTCTGGACCTGCCGGGCGCCCTGCTGGGGACGGCGGGCCTCGGCACGCTCGCCTACGGCATCGTGCAGACGGAGGCGGAGGGCTGGACGGCGGCGGCGACAGTGGTGCCGCTCGCCGCCGGACTCGCGCTCATCGGGCTGTTCCTGGCCGTCGAGGCGCGGGCGAAGGCGCCCCTGATGCCGCTGAAGCTGCTGCGGGTGCGCTCGGTGTCCTCGGCGAACGCGGCCATGTTCGTCTCGGGCTCCGCGATGTTCTGCATGTGGTTCTTCATGACGTTGTACGCGCAGAACGTGCTCGGCTACTCGCCCCTGGACGCCGGGCTCGCCCTGGTGCCCAGCTCACTGGCCGTGGTGTTCGGCTCGAAGGTCGCGCCGCAGGTGATGCGGAGCGTGGGGGCGCGGAACCTGGCGGTGCTCGGGACGCTGATCGCGGCGGCCGGGTTCGGCTGGCAGTCGACGATGACGGCGGACGGCTCCTACACGACGGCGATCATGTTCCCGGGCATCCTGATGATGCTGGGTGCCGGCCTGGCGGGGACCCCGCTCGCCGCGCTCGCGACATCGGGGGCCGCGCCGGAGGACGCCGGACTGGTGTCGGGGCTCGTCAACACCTCGCGCACCATGGGCGGTTCGCTCGGCCTCGCGGTGATGTCCACCGTCGCGGCGACGCGCACCGGGGGACGCGGGTCGGCCGACGCCCTGACGGAGGGGTACGCCGAGGCATTCCGGACGAGCGGGTACGTGCTGCTGGTGGGGGCCGTGCTGATGCTGGCGTGGCTGCCGCGGACGCGCACCGGCCAGGGCTGACCCGCTTTCGCGACAGGCCCTACAGCCACCCCTGTTGCCGGGCCTCCCGCATCGCCTCCATACGGTTGCGGGTGCCCGTCTTGCCGATGGCGGAGGAGAGGTAGTTGCGGACCGTCGACTCCGAGAGGTGGAGCCTGGCGGCGATGTCGGCGACCGTCACCCCGTCCACGGAGGCCTTCAGCACGTCGCACTCACGGGCGGTCAGCGGATTGGGGCCGGCGCTCAGGGCCGCCGCGGCCAGGGCCGGGTCGACGACCGTCTCGCCGGTGAGCACCCGCCGGATCGCCGCGGCCAGCTCCTCCACCGGCCCGTCCTTGACCAGGAAGCCGGCGGCGCCCGCCTCCAGGGCGCGGCGCAGATAGCCGGGGCGCCCGAAGGTGGTGAGGATCAGCACCCGGCAGCCGGGAGCCTCCTCCCGCAGCTCGGCCGCCGCGTCCAGGCCGCTCTTCCCAGGCAGCTCGATGTCCAGCAGTGCCACGTCCGGGCGATGGGTGAGCGCGGCGTCCAGGATCGCGTCACCCGCCGCGACCTGCGCGACGACCTCGATGTCCTCCTCCATGCCGAGCAGCAGGGCGAGGGCGCCGCGCATCATGCCCTGGTCCTCGGCAAGCAGTACCCGGATGCATCGCGTCGGCCGGTGACTTCGGGGCATCTCGTCCACGAGCCAAGAGTACGGGCGGCGGACCGTGGTCCGGGGGCGTAGGGCCGACCGCGCCGACAACTCGCCGACGCCATCCGGCAATCAAAAACTCTCCATTGTTCCGTACCGCGAGTCTTGACGGATTCTGACCGTGGTCAAACAATCGGCTCGGCATTCGCAGAACTCTTCGGCAATTCCTCTGCCGTGCCAACTCCCTCAGCTGTTCGGAATTTCGACAGGGAACAGGTTCGGCATTTCGACCGAACGACGTTCGGTATTTCGGAAGACGCCCGCACGGCCCTAGCAGAATCGGAAGAGGTACACCGTGTCCCCCACGCCCCCGCCCCCACGACCGCAGCGCCTCAGAAGCACGGTCCTGTCCGCGCTGGCAGCGTTCGTGACCGTGGTCGCGCTCGCCCTCGGCCTCACGGTAGGCGCCGGCGCGCCCCAGGCCGCCGCCGCGGGGTCGCTCCCGTGCGACATCTACGCCTCCGCCGGCACCCCCTGCGTCGCTGCGCACAGCCTCGTCAGGGCGCTGTACTCCTCGTACAACGGCCCCCTCTACCAGGTGAAACGCGCCTCGGACGGCGCGACGACGAACATCGGCCTGCTGGCGGCCGGCGGATACGCCGACGCGGCCGCCCAGGACTCCTTCTGCTCCGGCACCACCTGCATCATCACCGAGATCTACGATCAGTCCCCCCGCCACAACGACCTCACCGTCGAGGGCGCCGGCGGGGCCGGAGCGGCCGATGTCGGCGCGCCCGCGGACGCGCTGCCGGTGACCGTCGGCGGACACCAGGTCTACGGCCTGGAGATCTCGGCCGGCATGGGCTACCGGGACAACTCGACCTCGGGTGTCGCGGTCAACGGACAGGCCGAGGGAATGTACATGGTCACCTCCGGCACCCATGTGAACGGCCGCTGCTGCTTCGACTACGGCAACGCCGAGACCAACAACATGGACACCGGCAACGGTCACATGGACGCGATCAACTTCGGCACCGAGTGCTGGTTCTCACCGTGCTACGGGCAGGGTCCCTGGGTCCAGGCCGACCTGGAGAACGGCCTGTTCCAGTCGGATTCCGGCTACAGCAAGAACACGTCCAACACCGGCACGGGACCGCTTCCCTTCGTGACCGCGCTGCTGAAGAACAACGGCCAGAACCATTTCGCGCTGAAATACGGCAATGCCCAGACCGGCGGTCTCACCACCACCTATTCCGGCGGCGAACCCACCCGTGCGGGCTACTCGCCGATGCACCAGGAGGGCGCGATCGTCCTCGGCACCGGCGGCGACAACAGCAACGGTTCCATCGGGTCCTTCTTCGAAGGAGTGATGACCTCCGGCATCCCGACCGACGCCGCCGACGACTCCGTGCAGGCGAACATCGTCTCCGTCGGCTACGGCGGCGCGACCGGCTCCACCGGCTCCCTCACGCCAGGTTCGGAGATCTCGCTGCGCGCGACCACCTCCTGCTGCACCGGTGACTACATCCGCCACCAGAACAACACGGCGGTCATCTCCTCGATCACATCGAGCAGTTCGACCCTCGACAAGAACGACGCCACCTGGATCGTCCGCCGGGGACTCGCGAGCAGCTCCTGCGTCTCCTTCGAGTCCAGGAACTACCCGGGCGACTTCCTGCGGCACTACAACTACCAGCTCCTGCGGCAGCCCATGGACGGCACCGCGCAGTTCAGGGCCGACGCCACGTTCTGCCCGCAGACCGGCAAGAGCGGCACCGGGACGTCCTTCGCCTCGTACAACTACCCGAGCAAATACCTCCGCCACTACGACTACAACGTCTACATCGCGAGCAACGGCGGCTCGAACACCTGGGACAGCTCCACGTCATGGACGAACGACGTGAGCTGGGTGGTCAGTCAGCCCTGGGCGCCGTAGCCGTCGGCGACAGCGGCTGAGCGGGCGACGCGGCCTCCACCGGGAGTTCGGCGGTGACCGTGAAGCCGCCCCGCGGCGACGGGCCGGCCCGCAGGGAGCCGCCCGCCGCCGCGAGCCGTTCGGTCAGGCCCTTCAGACCGGTCCCGCCGATGCCCGCCGGAGCCGGCACGGCGGGCGCGCCGCTCCCGTTGTCGGCGACCGCCAGCCGGACGCGCTCCGAGGTCCCGTCGACGGTGATCTCACACCGGGTCGCGCCGCTGTGCCGTACGGCGTTGGTGACCGCCTCGCGCACCACCCAGCCGAGCAGGGCCTCGGTCTGCGGGACCAGGGGAGGACCGGAGCGGCGTACCCCCGGCTCGATGCCGGCGGCGGTCAGGGCCGAGCGGGCCCGGTCCAGTTCCGTGGCGAGACTGCCCTCGCGGTAGCCGGTCACCGCCTCGCGTATCTCGGTGAGCGCCTGCCGGCCGACCGACTCGATGTCCGTCACCTGGGCCAGTGCCGCCTCCATGTCACGCGGCGCCAGCCTGCGGGCCGCCTCCGACTTCACCACGATCACCGAGAGCGTGTGGCCGAGCAGGTCGTGCAGGTCGCGGGAGAAGCGCAGGCGTTCCTGCTCCACGGCGCGGTGGGCCAGTTCCTCGCGGGCGGCGCGCAGTTCCCGTACGGCCTCGGAGAGGGACAGGATGGCCGCGGTCACCATCGTCGACAGGAACGTGCCGTAGGCGACGTTCAGCCCGTCCCAGCCGTCGCGAAGGCAGGAGACGGCACCCGCGACCGCGGTGAGGGCGAGGCCCGTCCTGCCGAGCCAACAGCCTCGCACGACCGCTCCCGTCGCGAGGCCCAGCAGCGGGAAGAACAGCAGCCAACTGCCGCCGTACCCGATGGCCAGCCCGACGGTCACCACGCCCATCACGACCAGCGCCGCCCGCGTGGACCCGGCCTCCCGCGTCTGCTGGTGGAAGGCCCGGAACACCACGTAGATGTAGCAGGAGTTGAAGACGAGCAGGCCCAGACCGCCGATCCACGCGTTGGGGGTCTTGCCCTGGAAGAGGTTGGAGAAGGCGCCCATTCCCATCAGCAGCCAGGGCAGCAGGGAGAATGCGGTGGGCGGCGGCCCCGGGTTCTCGGGCACTCTCCCGGCCTTCCGGGCGGCCTTCTGCTCGGCCCTGAACCGCTCCTTGTCCTCTTTCCACGTCCGCCGCGCCTGCTGGCAGGCACTGACACGGCACGAGACGTTGCGCACCCAGGACATGTCCCTGTTTCCCCCGTTCCCCCCGATCAGATGTTCCCCGCGGTCCTGCGGTAGGACAGCACAGCGTAGGAACCGAACGCCAGCAGCCAGGCCGCGAGGACGACGATCGCGCCCGGTGCCGGGGCATGACCGTCCGCGACCGATGTGCCGAGTTCGGCGAAGCGGTGGGTCGGGGTGTACGCGGCCACCGAGCGCAGCCAGCCCGGGAACAGGGACAGCGGGAACCACAGGCCGCCGAGCACCGCCAGACCCAGGTTGCAGATCATGTTCGTCACGCCCGTGGTCTGGGCGGTCAGCCGGTAGCCGTTGCCGAGGCCGAGCAGGGTGAAGGGGATCGAGCCGAGCCACAGCAGCAGCGCGATCGCCGCCCACTGCCAGGCCGCCAGGCGTACGCCGTTGACCAGTCCGCCCGCCGCGAGCACCGCGACGATCGCGGGCAGCACCGTCACCGATCCGGTCAGCGCCCGTCCGGTGACGACCTGGCGCGGGGTCATCGGGGTCACCCTCAGCTGCCGCAGCCAGCCGATCGCCCGGTCCTCGGCCACCCCGCCACCGGTGTTCAGCGCCGAGCCGACCGCGCCGTAGGCGGCCATGCCCACCATGGACGCCGTCTTCCAACGCCCGTCGTTCTCGCCGATGTTGGTGAACAGCAGGTACATCATCACCGGCATCGCGACCCCGCCGATCACAAAGCCCACGTCGCGCAGGGTCCGGCGCACCTCGAGCCGCAGGTAGTCCCACATCACACCGTCTCCTTGTCACGTGACGTCAGGGCGAGGAACGCGTCGTCGAGCGACGCCGGGGCGACCTCCAGGCTCCGTATCGCGTCCAGCCCGGCCAGGGCGATCACGGTCGCGTCGGAGTCGTCCGTGCGCAGCAGTGCCCGGTCCCCGCGCACCTCCACCGACCGCACGCCGGGCAGCAGCTCCAGGCCCGCCGTGGAGCGCCCCGCCAGGTCGAAGGAGACCAGGTTGCCGCCCGCGGCCCGCCTCAGCTGCTCACCCGTGCCGTCCGCGACGACCCGGCCCCGGTCGATCACGACGATCCGGTCGGCGTGCGCGTCCGCCTCCTGGAGGTAGTGCGTGGAGAACAGGACGGTGTGGCCGCGCCGGGCGTAGGCCCGCATCGAGTCCCAGAAGGCGTGCCGCGCCTCCACGTCCAGCGCGGCGGTCGGCTCGTCCAGCACGAGCAGTGAGGGATTCCCGGCGAGCGCCACCGCGAACCGCACCCGCTGGGTCTGGCCGCCGGAGAGCCGGTCCACGCGCCGCCCGGCCAGGTCCGCGATCCCGGCCAGCTCCAGGGCCCGGGCGACGGGCAGCGGATCGGGGTAACGACCGGCCACGAAGGAGACCAGCTCGCGGACGGTCACCCGGGGGACCGCCCGCGCCTCCTGGAGCATGGCACCCACCCGGCCCGCGCGCACGGCGTGCTCCGGGGCTGCGCCGAAGAGCTCGACCAGCCCCTCGTCCGGCGCGTTCAGGCCGAGCAGCAGCGAGATCGTCGTCGACTTCCCGGCGCCGTTGCGGCCGAGCAGCGCGACCGTCTCGCCGTGCTCCAGCCGCAGGTCGATGCCGTCCACGGCGCGCACGGCGCCGTAGGTCCTGACCGCCCCCGTGAAGGACACCGCCGGTGGTGTCCCAGTCGTCTTCGTCATGCGTACGACGCTATGCGAGGCGCGGTGCTGCCCGGCAGAGGTGTTTGTCAGCGATCCGGCAGGACAAATGTCCCGCTCCTGTCGCAGGCACACCGAACTGACACAACGTCAGGGCGCGACGTCAGGAGCCTTCACAACGCGGGACCGCTGGGCTATACAGGGTCCGCCGGACTGGAACGCGTTCCTGTTCTGCCCGTGACGACCTCGGTGCGGCCGACGGTGCGGACGGCCGCACCGAGGTCTCGACCGTCAGGAGCCCCATGCCCATCGACGAAGCCCTGGCCCTCGCGGCCGAACCCCGGACCGGCGAGATCGGCTGGACCCCCAAGGACGTGCAGCTGTACCACCTCGGCATCGGCGCCGGCATCCCCGCGACCGACCCCGACGAACTGCGCTACACCCTCGAGTCCCGGCTGCACGTCCTGCCCAGCTTCGCCACCGTCGCCGGCGCGGGCTCCCCGGGCGTGATCAACGGTCTGTCCATGCCCGGCGTGGACGTCGACCTCGCCCGCGTCCTGCACGGCGGCCAGTCACTGACGATCCACCGCCCGATCCCGGCCGAGGGCAGGGCCACGGCGACCTCCCGCATCGCCGCCGTGTACGACAAGGGCAAGGCGGCTGTCCTCGTCATGCGCACCGAGGTGGCCGACTCGGGCGGTCCGCTGTGGACCAACGATGCGCAGATCTTCGTACGGGGAGAGGGCGGCTGGGGCGGCGACCGCGGCCCCTCCGCCCGGCCGGCTGCGCCCACCGGCGAGCCCGCGAGGGTCCTCGAACGGCCGATCCGTGAGGACCAGGCACTCCTCTACCGCCTCTCCGGCGACTGGAACCCCCTGCACGCCGACCCGGAGTTCGCCAAGCTCGCCGGATTCGAGCGGCCCATCCTGCACGGTCTGTGCACCTACGGGATGACGCTCAAGGCCGTCGTCGACACGCTGCTCGGCGGCGACGTGACCCGTGTGTGCGCGTACGCCACGCGGTTCGCCGGGGTGGTGTACCCGGGCGAGACCCTGCGCATCCGCATGTGGCGCGAGGGGGCGCATGAGGCGCAGGGCGTGGTGCGGGTGACCGTGGGCGCGGTCGAGCGGGGCGATGCGCCGGTCCTCGCCGACACGATCGTCGAGCATTCCTGAGCCGCCGAGCCGCCGAGCCGCCGAGCCGCCGAGCACTCCTGAGCGACCGAGCCGTCCAAGCACCCTGAGCCGCCGAGCCGCCGAACACTCCTGAGTCACCGAGCCTTCGAGGGAGCCGCACCATGCGCGCAGCCGTACTGCACGAGATCGGCCAGGACAAGCTGGAGGTGCTCGACGACGTCGAGGCGACGGGCTTCGGCCCCGGCAGGGTCAGGATCCGGGTGCGCGCCACCGGGCTGTGCCACTCGGACCTGTCCGCGATGAGCGGGGTGCTGCCGCAGCCGGGGCCGTTCGTGCCCGGGCACGAGGGCGCGGGGGAGATCCTCGAGGTCGGCGAGGGAGTGAGCCGTGTGCAGCCGGGAGACAGGGTGGTCGTGTGCTGGCTACCGGCCTGCGGGGCCTGTCCCGCCTGCCGGCGCGGTCAGACCGAGCTGTGCCTGGCCGGGTTCATGAACGTGGGCACCCCCAACTTCAGGCGCCCCGGCGGTGACGTCTTCGGCTTCGCGGGCACCGGCACCTTCGCCGAGGAGGTCGTCGTCGACGCGGGCTGCGCGGTCCCGATCCCCGACGACGTGCCGTTCGACGTCGCCGCGCTCATCGGCTGCGGGGTGACGACCGGGCTGGGTGCGGCGCTCAACACCGCCGACCTTCAGGCCGGTTCGTCGGTGGCGGTCATCGGCTGCGGGGGTGTCGGCATCTCCGCGATCCAGGGGGCGCGGCTGAAGGGCGCCGCCGAGATCGTCGCCGTCGACCCGGTCGCCTCGCGCCGGGAGGCGGCGCTGAGGTTCGGCGCCACCAGGGCCGTGTCCCCCGACGAACTGCCCGACGTCAAACAGCAGGTCACCGGCGGCGAGGGCTTCGACTACGTCTTCGAGGTCGTCGGGAAGTCGGCCACGGCCCGGACGGCGTACGAGAACACCCGGCGCGGCGGCACGCTCGTGATCGTCGGCGCGGGCGCCATGGACGACTTCCTGCGACTCAACATGTTCGAGCTGTTCTTCGACGAGAAGCGGATCCTGCCGTCCCTGTACGGCGGCGGCGACGTGGTGCGCTCCTACGAGCGCGCCATCGCCCTGTGGCGGGCGGGCCGCATCGACCTGGAGGGGCTGATCACCCACCGGGTGCCGCTGACCGAGATCAACGAAGCGCTGGACCAGATGCGTACCGGCACCGCCCTGCGTACGTGCATCGAGATCTGAGGACGCAGGCATGTCACTGCCACTGGAGGGGCTGTCCGCGATCGTCACCGGCGCCGGACGCGGACTCGGTCGGGCCGAGGCACTGGAACTCGCCCGGCTCGGCGCGGCCGTCGTCGTCAACGACTACGGGCAGCCGAGGCGATCGGGGTCCTCCCGGCTCGAGCGCAACCGAGAGCTCGGGGCAGACCCGGGGGAGGCCTCCACGGCCCCCGCCGCGGCGGTCGCCGCCGAGATCCGGGCGGCCGGCGGCCGGGCCTTCGCCCACACCGGGGACGTGTCCGACTTCGAACAGGGCCGTGCGCTGGTCGAGTCGGCCGTCGAGGAGTTCGGCAAGCTCGACATCCTCGTCAACAACGCGGGCATCCTGCGCGACCGCATGGTCTTCTCGATGTCCGAGGAGGAGTGGGACGCGGTGATCCGGGTCCACCTCAAAGGCCACTTCATCACCACCCGCTTCGCTGCCGCGCACTGGCGGGCCCGCTCGAAGGCGGAGGGCGGCCCGGTGTACGGGCGGATCGTGAACACGTCCTCGGAGGCGTTCCTGGCGGGCTCGGCCGGGCAGCCCAACTACGCGGCGGCCAAGGGCGGAATCGTCGGCCTCACCACGTCGACGGCGCTCGCCCTCGCCAAGTACGGCGTCACCACGAACGTGATCTGTCCGCGCGCCCGGACCCGTATGACCGAGGACGTGTTCGCCGGCCTCGAACCACCCGACGACGGCCTGGACCCGCTCGCGCCCGAGCATGTCGCCGCCCTCGTCGGCTATCTGGCCTCGCCCGCCGCCGCACAGGTCAACGGGCAGCTCCTCGTCGTCCACGGCGGCATGGTGGCGATCGTCGAACGGCCGTGGGTCGGGGCGAAGTTCGACACCGAGCAGGACGCCTTCACGTACGACGAACTCGACGCGCTGCTCACCCCGCACTACGCCGAACGGCCGCGGGGAGAGACGTTCGCGGCGGTGGAGGTGCTGGGGCTGCGGCACGAGGAGGCGTCAGGGGATCGCTGAAGGGCTCGATGCGGGCTCCTGTGCGGCGGCCCCGCCCGTCGCGGGGACGGGCGGGGCCGAAGAGACGCGACAGCCGACGGGGGTACGGCGGCTGACGAACCGTCATATGGCGCAGCGGGCGCGGATCAGGCCGCCGTGCCGGTCTGTTGCTGCTGGCCGGACGGCTTGCGGTGTCGGCCGTGCGGCGCCGCCTCGTGGTCCTCGGCGGAAACCGGACCGCGGTGCTTGCCGTGCCCCGGGATCTCCTGGGCCCCGGCAGACAGAGGCTGTGTGGTGCTGGTGTCGCTCATCGGAAGTGTCCACCCCGTCAAAACATGATCCTTCGTACAGCCGGGCGAGTCTAACGGGCGACAACGACAGCCGTGCCGGGGGCCGGGGGTGTCGTGCTGCGGCTGCCGCCCTGGCCCTGCGCGTGCCCAGGAAACCCGTCCTTACTCCCCGCCGGTGCCTGTCTCCTGCGGATCCACACGAGGGGGGTCGCTGCCGCCTCGGCGCGCCGTGGGGACAGCGCCTGCTGCAACGTCACCGGTCGCGTCGCCGACGGTTCCGGGGGCTGCGGAACCGGCCGTTCATCCGTCTCGGGGGCCGGCGCGCCGGCCGCCGGCCCCGGCACCTCCAGCCGCGCCACCCCGCACCGCACGGCACCCGCCGCGTACGGCAGCCGCAGCACCCCGTCCCGCGTCCACAGCCCCGCCCCGGCCAACCAGCCCGTCGGCGCGGCGAGTTGGTGCACCCTGCGGTCCGCCGGGCGCCACACCCCGACCCAACTGCCGACCGGTCCGTCGAGGCGCAGCGCCACCGCGCAGCTCTCCGGTGTCAGCGCCTGCCCCGGCTGAATGGCGAACGGCGTCGCCGGGCGGTCCAGCCGCAGGCACTCGGGAAAACGCACCGGCAGCGTGCTCCCCAGCACACCCCAGCCGAGCCGCTCCCGGCCCGGTGAGGGTGCGTCCGAGCGGATCAGCAGCAGGCCGCTGTCCGGGTCGGCGAGCAGCAGCCGGTCGTTGCTGCCGTCCGCGATCTGCAGCAGCGGCGACACCTCGCCGTCCCGCTCCAGATCGACCACCACCGTCTTGGTGGGCCCCCCGTCCGGCGGCGTGCGGTCCACGGCCAGCAGCCGGCCCGTGCGGTCCAGCCACACCCCGCCCGAGCACCGGCCCGGCACCTGAGCCACCCGCTCGGGCCCCCTGGCGCCGCCCGCCACCAGCCACACCGCGCTCGCGCCCTCACCCACCTCCAGCGCGAACGCGCGGTCCCCCGTCGGCGCGGGCGGCAGCAGCCGCAGCCGGGTCTCCTTGGTGGCGCACTCCACCGTGCCCAGCAGCCGCTCCCCGGTGCCCGGCCCGGTCGGGTACAGCAGCGAGAACGTGTGCCGCCGCCCGGCCGCGACGCGGTGGATGAGCACCCGTCCGTCGGCCAACGGCTGCACCTCGGTGCCGGGCTCCTCGGGCTGGTTGACGGGCAGGGGCACGGCGTACGGTTCCGGGCCGTCCAGGGTCCAGCGCTCCGGGTACCAGGACGCGCCGTCCAGAGCGAGACGCGCCGCGTAGGAACCGTCCGCGGTGATCACGCATCCGGGGGCGGGCGCCCCTTCGGGGCCGTTCGCCGTGGCGGATGAGAAGGCACAGGCCGTCATCATTCGGTCACCTCCGGCGACGAAGCTAGTTTTCGTACGCACGGGCGTGACATCCCCGGGCCGTCGCTTCACACGTAAGGGTGTCGGTGTCGGGATTCCTGTGAATAAACGGGGGCGGCTGTGCTGCACGAGGGGGCGCGCGTGCGGCCAACTCACCACCTCGGCACGTCCGGACGACGTCCGGACGACGTCCGATCCGGGAACCGGCTCCCACGGTCGGGCGAGCCGGCCGGTACGAGCCGCTCCCGCCGCCCGCCGGAACGACCCGTGACCGATGGGTCACCGCCCCGGGCCAGGTAGCCTTTTCCCCGTGCCCCGTCTGTCTGAAGTCATCGCCGCGCTGGAGAACCTGTGGCCCGCCGAGCGGGCCGAGTCCTGGGACGCGGTCGGCACGGTCGTCGGAGACCCCGACCAGGACGTCTCCCGGGTCCTCTTCGCAGTCGACCCCGTCCAGGAGATCGTCGACGAGGCGGTGCAGCTGGGCGCCGACCTGCTGGTCACCCACCACCCGCTCTATCTGCGCGGTACGACGACGGTGGCGGCCTCCACCTTCAAGGGCCGTGTCGTGCACACCCTGATCAAGAACGACATCGCGCTGCACGTCGCCCACACCAACGCCGACACCGCCGACCCCGGGGTCAGCGACGCGCTGGCCGGCGCGCTGGACCTCAGGGTCGTACGCCCCCTGGTGCCGGACGCCACCGACCCGGAGGGCCGCCGGGGCCTCGGCCGCGTCTGCGAGCTGGACCACCCGCTCACCGTCCGTGAGCTGGCCGCCCGCGCCGCCGAGCGGCTGCCCGCCACCGCGCAGGGCATCCGCGTCGCAGGGGACCCCGAGGCGGTGGTCCACACGGTCGCCGTCAGCGGCGGCTCCGGCGACAGCCTCTTCGACGCGGTCCGCGCGGCCGGTGTCGACGCCTTCCTCACCGCGGACCTGCGCCACCACCCGGCCTCAGAGGCTCGCGCCCACAGTCCTCTCGCGCTGCTCGACGCGGCGCACTGGGCCACCGAGTGGCCCTGGTGCGAGCTGGCCGCAGCCCAGCTCGACGAGATCTCCGACCGGCACGGATGGGACCTTCGCGTCCACGTCTCCAAGACGGTCACCGACCCCTGGACCGCCCACGCGGCGTCCACCACCACCTCTAGCTCAACGGGAGCCCCAAACTGAACGCCGCGCCCGCCGACCAGATCCGCCTCCTCGACGTCCAGGACCTCGACGTACGCCTGCAGCAGCTCGCGCACAGGCGCAGGTCCCTGCCCGAGCACGCCGAGATCGACTCCCTGACCAAGGACCACACGCAGCTGCGTGACCTGCTCGTGGCCGCGCAGACCGAGGAGAGCGACTGCGCCCGCGAGCAGACCAAGGCCGAGCAGGACGTGGACCAGGTGCGCCAGCGCGCCGCCCGCGACCAGCAGCGCCTCGACTCCGGCGCGATCACCTCGCCGAAGGACCTGGAGAACCTCCAGCACGAGATCGCCTCGCTCGCCAAGCGGCAGGGCGACCTGGAGGACGTCGTCCTGGAGGTCATGGAGCGCCGCGAGTCCGCGCAGGAGCGGGTGAGCGAACTGACCGAGCGGGTCGCCTCCGTCCAGTCGAAGATCGACGAAGCCACGGCCCGCCGCGACGCCGCCTTCGAGGAGATCGACGGCGAGGTCGCGTCGGTGACCAAGGAGCGAGAGGTCATCGTGGCGTCGGTGCCGGCGGACCTGCTCAAGCTCTACGACAAGCTGCGCGAGCAGCAGGGCGGCGTCGGCGCGGCCAAGCTCTACCAGCGCACCTGCCAGGGCTGCCGGCAGGAACTGGCGATCACTGAGCTGAACGAGATCCGCAAGGCGGCGCCCGACACGGTGGTGCGCTGCGAGAACTGCCGCCGGATCCTGGTGCGCACGGCGGAGTCCGGCCTGTAAGAGGCGACTTTCACAGGCCCTGAAAGCGACAAGAGGCGACAAGAGGCGTATGGCGTGCGGGAGTTCATCGTCGAGGCGGACGGCGGCTCCCGGGGCAACCCGGGGCCCGCGGGCTACGGCTCCGTGGTGCGCGACGCTGCGAGCGGCGAGACGCTCGTGGAGCGGGCCGAGTTCATCGGCACGGCCACGAACAACGTCGCCGAGTACCGGGGGCTGCTCGCCGGGCTGCGCGCGGCCCACGACCTGGACCCGGGTGCGCGGGTACGGGTGCGGATGGACTCCAAGCTGGTCGTCGAGCAGATGTCGGGCCGCTGGAAGATCAAGCACCCGGCGATGAGACCCCTGGCGATGGAGGCGGCCGCGGTCTTCCTGCCCGGTCAGGTCACCTACGAGTGGATCCCGCGCGAGCAGAACAAGCACGCGGACCGTCTCGCCAACGAGGCGATGGACGCGGGGGCGCGAGGGGAGCGGTGGGAACCGGCCCGGTCGACGGCTCAGTCGGCTGCCGGCACCACGGTCCCTGAACCGGCGGGTCCGCCGGGGGACGCGAGCACGGGCGCGGCGCGGGCGGGGGCGGCCCTGGCCTCCGCAGGGCCGGCGAAGGCCCCCACAGCGACGGCGAAGGACTCCGAAGGGTCGGCGAAGGCGCCCGTAGCGACGGCCCGCGCGGCCGTGGTGGAGCGGGAGGCGGCCGACATCCGGGCCGCTCGCAACGTCGCCTCCGCGCCGCCCGACCTCGGCGCCCCCACCACCTTCGTACTGCTGCGGCACGGCGAGACCCCGCTGACCCCGCAGAAGCGGTTCTCCGGCAGTGGGGGCAGCGACCCGGGTCTCTCCGAGGTCGGCCGACGGCAGGCCGGGCTGGTCGCCGGCGTGCTGGCCGCGCGCAGGACCGTGCAGACCGTAGTCTCCTCACCCCTCGCCCGCTGTCGCGAGACGGCCGGTGTCGTCGCAGCCCGCCTCGGGCTGGAGGTCGGCATCGAGGAGGGACTGTGCGAGACGGACTTCGGTGCCTGGGAGGGCCTCACCTTCGGCGAGGTCCGCGAGCGGTACCCGGACGACATGAACGCCTGGCTGACCGACCCCGAGGCCCAACCCACCGGCGGCGGCGAGAGCTTCGCGGCCGTCGCCCGCCGGGTCGCCGTGGCGCGGGACAAGCTGCTCGCCTCCCACGCGGGCCGCACCGTCCTGGTCGTCTCCCACGTGACGCCCATCAAGACCCTGGTGCGCCTTGCCCTGGGCGCACCGCCCGAGGCTCTGTTCCGCATGGAGTTGTCCGCCGCGTCCCTGTCCGCGGTGGCGTACTACACCGACGGCAACGCGAGCCTGCGCCTCCTCAACGACACGTCGCACCTGCGCTGACCGGGCGCCGCAGCCCCGCCGCCTCCCGGGCAAGACTCTCGATCCGCGCCCAGTCCCGCCGGGCGATCGCGTCCTCGGGGACCATCCACGTACCGCCGACACAGCCGACGTTGGGCAGGGCCAGGTACTCCGGGGCGTTCGCCGGTCCGATGCCGCCCGTGGGGCAGAAGCGGGCCTGGGGGAGCGGTCCGGCGAGCGACTTCAGGAAGGCCGTGCCACCCGCCGCCTGCGCCGGAAAGAACTTCATCTCCCGCACGCCGCGCTCGAGGAGCGCCACGACCTCCGAAGCCGTCGACACCCCAGGCAGGAACGGCACCCCGGAGCCCTGCATCGCCGCCAGCAGCCCATCCGTCCACCCAGGGCTGACCAGGAAACGCGCACCCGCCGCCACGCACTCGACCACCTGCTCCGGCGTGATGACGGTCCCGGCCCCCACGACCGCGCCCGCGACCTCGGCCGACACCGCCCGGATCGCCTCCAGACCGGCCGGCGTGCGCAGCGTCACCTC
Source organism: Streptomyces sp. NPDC107546 (assembly GCF_055639175.1). Taxonomy (NCBI): domain Bacteria; kingdom Bacillati; phylum Actinomycetota; class Actinomycetes; order Kitasatosporales; family Streptomycetaceae; genus Streptomyces; species Streptomyces sp. NPDC107546. Next base: position 201,355 of record NZ_JBVKBA010000011.1, read on the forward strand.
GATCGCGGGCAGCCCACCGGCCACGAGCGCCCGAGCGAGGGGCACGGCGTCAGCGACGTCCTTGACGACGACCACGGGGATGACGGGCGCGAGATCGAGCACCGGGTGGGCGCAGGGCGCGGAGGACGAGGGCAGGGGCGAGGTCATGGCCGTCATCCTGCCCACGAATGACACCATGCGCAAAGCCCATTGCACATGCTGCAACGCCACTCGCTGCCGTGGGGTGGCCGATCAGTGGATCTCGGTCACCACCACGTCCAACGACCACGGCCTCCCCGCCCGGCCCGGCGCCTCGGCCTCCACCACGTACCCCAGGTCCCGCAGCACCTCGACCAGCTCCGCCGGATCCTCGGGCGCGACCCCGGCAGTCAGCAGGGCGCGGACGATCCGCCCCTTGGTCGCCTTGTTGAAGTGGCTGACGACCGACCGCTTCTCCACCCCGTCCACGATCTGGGAGTGCAGCACCCGCACGGTCGCCGTACGCCCGGCGACCTCGCCCTTCGGCTTCCACGCGGCCGCGTACGCGGAGGACCGCAGGTCGAGCACCAGGCCGCCGCCGGCCGCCTCGGGCAGGACGGAGGCCATCGGCGTACGCCAGTACGCGCCGAGCGCCCCGAGCCCGGGCAGCTTCACGCCCATCGAGCAGCGGTAGGAGGGGATGCGGTCCGTGACGCGGACGGCGCCCCACAGCCCGGAGAAGACGATCAGCGACCTGGCCGCGCGCCGCTTGGCGGCAGCGTCCAGAGAGGCCAGGTCCAAGGCGTCGTACAGCACGCCGGTGTAGATCTCCCCGGCGGGCCGCGCCCCCGCGCTCCGCAGCCCGGCGTTCTTCGTGACCTCCCCGCGCAGCCCCTCGCTGAGTCCCAATACCTGGCTCGCCTTCTCCATGTCCCCCGCACACAGCTCGACGAGCTCCCCGAGCACGGCCTCCCGTGCGGCGGTCAGCCCCGTCAGGGACAGCGATTCCAGCTTCAGCGGGGCACCGCGTCCGGAGGGCGCCTTGCCTTCGGAGGGCGGCAGCAGGACGAGCACGGGTCTTCTCCTTGAACCGGGTGGAGGGGCCTGCGCCAGGTTACGGGGTTACAAGGTCACCGGGTTACGGGCCTTCGGCTACGGACTGCGCACCAGGGAGGGCTTCCAGCGTGGCTGACCAACCGGCCCCCACAGCCGGGGCGCACCTGTCGCCCCGCGCCCGCGAGATCGTCGCGGCGGCCCGGACCCTCCTGGAGGAGTCCGGGCCCGCCGCGCTCACCATGCGCACCCTCGCCGACCACCTCGGCATCAAGGCCCCCTCTCTCTACAAGCACTTCCCCGACAAACACGCCGTCGAGGTCGAGTTGATCGCGCAGATGCTCGACGAGTCGGTCGCGGCCCTCGAGGCCGCCGAGACCCGCGCCCCCGGCTCCCTCCAGGCGCTGGCGGAGGCGTACCGCACGTACGCCCTCTCTCACCCGCACCTGTACTGCCTGGCCACCGAGCGCCCCCTGCCACGCGCATCCCTTCCCGCCGGACTCGAGGACCGTGCAGCGCTGCCGCTGCTGCGAGTCTGCGCCGGCGACCTCGATCTGGCCCGGTCCGCCTGGGCCTTCGCCCACGGCATGGTGATCCTGGAGATCCACGGCCGGTTTCCCGAGGACGCGGACCTGGATGCGGCGTGGAAGCGTGGACTCCAGGCGTTGCACCCCTGAACAAGGATCGTGTGCCACGATCGAGGGAACGGTTCCCGATCTCACGGCCAGGTGATCAGCCGATGTCCCATTCTGGCGACCGACCGAAGGAGGGGCGTGACATGACTGCCATGGCCCACGAGCCGCTCACGCAGGAAGAGGTCCTGCTGGAGGGCTTCCTCGCCCTGGACACGCCCGAGGGTTTCCGGGCGGAGCTGATCGAGGGGGAGATCGTTGTGACACCGCCGCCGGACGGGGAGCACGAGCACTACATCAGCCGTATCGTGCGGCAGGTGCTCAGGCGGTCCGAGACCGACATGGATTTCTCCGGGAACAAGGGCCTGAAGCTGAAAAGCGGGGAGGCCTGCCCGAAGGACCACGTCATCCCGGACGTCACGTTCGCTCCCCTGGAACTGGGACTCTTCAGGACAGCCGACTCATGGATGCCCTGTGACGAAGTCGCCATGGTGATCGAAGTGACGTCCACCAAGCCCCAGACCGACCGTGTGGCCAAGCGGCGCTGCTACGCCCGCGGAGGTGTCCCCCTCTACCTGCTCGTGGATCGTGAAGCCTCCATGGTGACGTTGTTCAGCGACCCGGACAAGGATGACTACCGACGGCTGCTCAAGCGCGCCTTCGGCGATTCTTTGCCTCTCCCCGAGCCTTTCGCCTTCAGCCTGGAGACCAAGGACTTTCTCTGAACAACTCGGCGTTGCACCCCTTGGGACTCCAGGGGGTGCGAGATGGGCGTACGGGAACAGGCCACGTGGACCAGGGCACGGCTCGGCACCGGCGGCCCGCCCCTCGACCTCCTCACCGCCCGCTTCGACCAGCACCGCTACGCCCCGCACGCCCACGAGGAGTTCACCATCGGCGTCTGCGTCGGCGGCTCCGAGGTCATCGACTACCGCGGCGGCCACATCCGCACCGGCCCCGGCACCATCGTCGTCCTCGACCCCGGCGAGACCCACACCGGCGCCCCCGCCACCACCACCGACGGCTACGCCTACCGCGCCCTGTACGCAGACCCCGCGCTGCTGGCCGACGGCATCCTCGGCGGCCTGCCCCATTTTCGCGAACCGCTCCTCGACGACCCCGAACTGGTCGCCGCTCTGTGCGCCACCCACACCGAACTCAGCGCGTGCCCCGACCCCCTGGAGGCCGAGTCCCGCCTGCCGTGGTTGCTGACGGCGCTGGCCCGCCGCCACTCCACGGCCCGCCCGACATCCGACACGATCCCCGGCGCCGCATCGGTCGCCCGCGCCGTCCGAGACCGCCTCGCCGACGAACTCCTCACCCCGCCCCCTCTCGCCGGCCTGGCCGCGGACCTGGGCATGTCCCGCTACCAGTTGCTGCGCGCCTTCCGCACGGAGATGGGTCTGCCGCCGTACGCCTGGCTGGCCCAGTACCGCGTGACGAGGGCCCGCGGTCTGCTGGAGACGGGCCTGCGCCCGGCGGAGGTCGCCCCGCTGGTCGGCTTCGCCGACCAGGCGCACCTCACGCGCTGGTTCCGTCGCGTGCTCGGGGTGACCCCGGCGGCGTACCGCAACAGCGTTCAAGACGCGGCCTGAGGCCGGGCCTCACACTCACCGCATGACTGCACGCGGCTGGTTCCTCTTCTCCCTCATGGGAGTGATCTGGGGCATCCCCTATCTGATGATCAAAGTGGCGGTGGACGCAGTGTCCCCCACCATGGTCGTGTTCACGCGCTGCGCACTGGGCGCCGCGCTCCTGCTCCCGTTCGCGGTACGGCAAGGGAACCTCACCCGTGTCGTACGAAACCACTGGCGCCCCATGCTGGCCTTCGCGTGCATCGAGATCATCGGCCCCTGGCTCACGCTCACCGACGCCGAGCGGCACCTGTCCAGTTCCACGGCGGGTCTGCTGATCGCGGGCGTCCCGATCGTGGGCGTGGTCGCGGCCCGGCTCGTCGGTGACGCGGAGCGCCTGGGCGTGCGACGGCTGACGGGGCTGGCGCTGGGCCTGGCCGGCGTCGGCGTTCTCACGGCCCCGCACCTGACCGGCGGCGACGCGCGTTCCCTGGTGGAGGTACTACTGACGGTCGTCGGCTACGCAACCGCACCGCTGATAGCCGCCCGCCACCTCAAGGACGTCCCCACGCTCCAGCTCATCGCACCCTGCCTGACGCTGGCGGCCCTGGTCTACGCCCCCGCGGCCGCGGCCACCTGGCCGACCACCGTCCCCTCCGCCCAGGTCCTGGCCGCCCTGGCCGGGCTGGGAGTCATCTGCACGGCCGTGGCCTTCGTCGCCTTCCTGGAACTGATCAAGGAGGCGGGTCCGACCCGTGCGACGGTGATCACGTACGTCAACCCGGCCGTCGCGGTCGCGGCGGGCGCGGCCCTGCTGGACGAGCCCCTGACTGCAGGCATCATGATCGCCTTCGCGTTGATCCTGGCAGGCTCGGTGCTCGCGACGGCGGGCCCGGCCGTGGCCACGGCACCGAAGCGGGCGTCGCGCCCGGTACCATGGTCCACACGGCAGACGAGCCGGGCGGACGGCCGCGTGGAGTCCCCCTGACGGGGAGCTCCCCGAGGAACGTCCGGGCTCCACAGGGCAGGGTGGTGGCTAACGGCCACCCGGGGTGACCCGCGGGACAGTGCCACAGAAAGCAGACCGCCCGGCGCTCAGGCGTTGGGTAAGGGTGAAACGGCGGTGTAAGAGACCACCAGTGCCCAGGGTGACCTGGGCAGCTAGGTAAACCCCACCCGGAGCAAGGTCAAAAGGGAGCGCCTTCGACTAGGGAAGGTGCTCCTGCGCGGACGATCGAGGGCGGCCCGCCCGAGTCCGCGGGTAGACCGCACGAGGCCGGCGGCAACGCCGGTCCTAGATGGATGGCCGTCACCGGGAGGCTCGCGAGGGCCTTTCGGGACAGAACCCGGCGTACAGCCCGACTCGTCTGCCGCTGTCTGCGGCTTTGATCGGGAAAAGGGCCTCCGACCTTGTCGGAGGCCCTTTTCCGTGTTTTTCAGGGGCTTGCTGCGCGACGGCGCTGCCTGAGACGGCCCGGCAGGGCCTACCTCTCCAGGAAGGCGAAGAGCTCTTCCCAGCGGTCGGTGATGTGCTCGGGGGAGTAGCGCTGCACCGATCGGCGGGCCTTTTCGCCCATCGTCTCCCGCAGCTCCTCGTCGGACATCAACCGCACCAACCGCTCGGCGAGTTCGGTGGTGTTGCCGGGTCGGGCCAGCAGTCCGTCCTCGCCGTCGGTGATGATCTCGTGGACGCCGGGCGCGCAGTCGAACGCGGCACACGGCAGGCCGAAGGCCATCGCCTCGAGCAGGGCGAGCGGGAAGCCCTCACCGCGGGAGGAGAGCGCGAACACCGAGGCCTGCCTGAGCGCCGCGGGCACGTCGTCGGTCTGCCCGGCGAAGTCCACCGAGTCGTCCAGGCCGAGTTCGGCGCACCGCTGCTTCAGGGCGGCCTCCTGGTCGCCGCTGCCGTACAGGCGCAGCACCCACCCCGGCTGTTGTCGCGAGGCCTCGGCCCAGGCGTCGAGCAGCATGTCGACGCCCTTCTCGTGGGAGAGCCGGCCGACGCTCAGGACCACCTTCTCGGTGCGTTCGGACGTCTCCTCCGTCGGGGCCAGCGGCAGCGGGTTCGGCATGAAGCCCACGTTGTTCATGCCCTCGACGGCCCAGCGGTCGGCGTCTTCCTGGGTGAGTACCAGCAGCCGGTCGACGTCCTTGTAATACGTCTTGACCCGCTCGAACCGGGAGGACTTCTTGGACGTCTCGAAGGCCTCGTGGCTCATGCCGATGACGGTGTGCCCGGCGGTGTCGGCGAGGGCCACCCACTCCATCGCCCACACCTGGGTGACGATGATCACCGCGCCCGGCCCGGCGGCCCGGAACATCCGGGTGAGCTTGTCGGCGGCCGCCTGCATGTGTCCCTCGGCGCGGCGGACGGCCGGATCCAGCCGGCCGAGCTTGAGCCGGGGCCTGGGGCGGCCCGGCGGTCGACGGGCGTACAGGGTCGCCGTCTCGAACGGCGGGTCGTTCAACTCCATGGGCGCGTGCGGCGGCGCGATGCCGACGACCGTCACCCGGTGGCCGCGCTCGGCCAGCAGGCGGGCCATCTGGATCTGCCACCGGCCCACACCGCCGAGCTCGTTGACCTCGTTGCCGACGAAGAAGATGTCACGCCGGGTCATCGGGCCTCCCTCGCGTCACCGAAGAAGCGGTCCACGATCTGTGCCGCCGCGTCGCCTCGGTCGTACTCACCGTACTTGTCCACGAATTCCTTCAGCTGCGCACCGTACCGGGACGGGGCCTCGTCCAGCTCTGCCACGGCCGTGAACAGGTCCTCCTCGTTTCGGGCCACCGGACCCGGTGCCTCGTCGAGCAGGTTGAAGTACGTGCCGCGGACGTCGCCCGCGTACTCGTCCCAGTCGTAGGCATAGAAGAGGATCGGGCGTTGCAGCAGCGCGTAGTCGAACATGACGGACGAGTAGTCGGTGATCAGTGCGTCGGCGAGCAGCATCAGCGGGGTGACGTCCGGCTCGTCGGTGACGTCGATCACCCGTCCGGCCACGGATGGCGGCAGGGCGATCCGGTTCAGGTAGTGGGCCCGCACCAGCAGGACGCAGTCCTCGCCGAAGCGGTCGGCGAAGCGCTCCACGTCGAACGGGAACTCGAACTCCCGTAGGCGGCCTTCCCGGTTGGCGCGGAACGTGGGCGCGTACAGGACCACCCGCTTGCCCGGTGCGATACCGAGCCGCTGGGCCAGCTCTCGTACGGCGGGATCCCGGGTCTCCGGGGTCTGAGCCGCCCGCACCAGGGCGTCGTTGCGCGGGTAGCCGGTGCGCAGCAGCTTCTCGTCCGGGATGCGATAGGCGCGGGCCAGGGTGCGCACGTCATGCTCGCCGCGCACCACGAAGTGGTCGAAGCGGTTCAGCGCCTCCTGGTAGACGCGCTGTTCCTGCTCGGACGTCACGCGCAGGGAGGGCTCGTCGAAGCCCATCCGCTTCAGTGCCGAGCCGTGCCAGGTCTGGATGTACGTCGTCTCCGGCCGCTTGGGCAGCCGCAGCGGGAAGCCCTGGTTGTCGATCCAGAACTCCGCCTGGGCGAGCGCCCTGAGATACGGCCACGACCACCGGCGCACCAGATGGACGTCGTCGGGGAAGCCCTTGGGCTTCTCACCGGCGTGCGACCAGATCGGCGTGATGGGTGCGCCGCGCCGGCGCAGCTCCTCGTAGATCGCGCGCGGGCTGTCGCTGTACTGCCGGCCCAGGTGGCTCTCGAAGACGACCGTGCCCTTGCGGACCGGCAGGAGGCGCAGCATCCGGCGGTAGACCTGAATCTTGCGCTCGCCGGAGTTGAGATCGCGGTGCACGGCCCGCAGGGAGCGGTAGGCGCCCTTCGCGGCGCGGGCGGGTCGGCCGTGCATGTGGCGGTCGACCAGGGCACGTCCGTCGCGGGCGGCCTTGCTCTCCTGGGTGAGCTTCAGGGCGAGGTGGCCCTTGGCGGAGGCATGCGCCTGCATGCGGTCGGCCGTGAAGCGGGTCAGCCGCGGACGGACCGGTACCAGGCCGGCGTTCTCCAGGTCGACGGTGCCGACGGTGAGTCGGCTGGTCGTGCGCGTGCCGTCCGCGGTGAGGTGCAGCCGGACGTCCCAGACCTCGTCCACGATGCCCAGCGGGCGCAGCCGGCGCTCCAGCGGGACGTCCGCGCGCCAGGTGATGACGTCGCCCTCGTGCCGTACGTCCTGCACGGGGAAGTGGAAGGTCTGGAGGCTGCGGCGACGGGCCCGGAACTCCAGCTGGGCGGTGAGCCGTGCCTCGGGGGCGATGGTGTGCAACGGGTTGACGATGCCGCCCGACAGTGTGACGTCGCCGCCGTGTACTTCGTAACCGGTCAGCAGATTGCGCAGGACCATGGCGTCCAGCGGCTTGGCGTGCAGACCCAGCGAGGTGACATCCATCACGGCCCGGCCCTGCGGATCGTCGAGGTGCTCGTCGCACCAGTAGACCCGGCCGTCGCGCACGACGAGCGGGGTGGAGATCTTGTTCCGGTTGATCAGGGTGTCGATCGCCGGCATGAGGTTGGGCCAGTCCTCCCGCAGCAGCAGGTAGGCGCAGATGGCGTGGACCCGGTCCAACTCGTCGTAGGCGGCCTGCGGGAAGTCCTGGACGTAGCCGCGCGCCAGCTCGGCGAAGCGGTGACGGTAGTCGTCGTCGAGGAACGGCAGGTCGCGCAGGTACAGCACCAGGTCGTGCTTGAGGAACTTGATGTCCTTGCGCAGCTTCAGCTCGTCGTGTCCGAGCCGGTCCAGGATCGCGTCGATCCGGCGGTGGATCTCGACCCGGTCGGCGAAGTTGTTGATCTCGTGGCGCCGGTTGCTGATCGACTTCGCCTGCGTCTTCTCTACGACGTTCCAGTAGTAGATGGTCTGCGGGATCAGCGTGATGCGCCGCGCCGCCAGGTAGGCCTGCGCGGAGAACAGCAGGTCCTCGTAGTGGATGCCGCGGGGGAAGGCCAGGCCGCCCTCGAGAAGGAAGGAGCGCCGGTAGCACTTGTTGGTCGAAAGGGTGTCGAAGACCATCAGATCCGGCAGCTCCGCCACCGACTCAAGGGTGCGGGTCTCCCGGTACAGCCACGGGTACCAGGGGACGCGCTTGTCGTGCCGGCTGTCGGTGTGGACGCGGACGCACAGGCCGGAGACCAGGTCGGCGTCGGTGCGGTCGGCGGCCTCCAGCATGTTGCGGCAGGCGTTGGGATCCAGAGTGTCGTCGCTGTCGAGGAACATCACGTAGCGCCCGCGGGCGACGGCGATGCCTCGGTTGCGGGGCTCACCGCAGCCGCCGCTGTTCTCCTCCAGCCGGATGGCCCGGACACGGCCGGGATGAGCGGCGGCAAGCGAGCACGCGACCTCGTAGGAGTCGTCGGTGGAGCAGTCGTCGGCAATGACAACCTCCACGTTCCCCAGCGTCTGGTCGAGAGCCGACCGCACGGCGGTAGGCAGGCGCTGGGCATCGTTGTAGACGATCACCACGACACTGATGTCGGGCGCGTCATCCGATTCGACGCCTGACTGCGGGGTAACTATCGACACGGCCACCTCTCGTACGGCTTTCGGGATCTCAGCCTGTTCCTGGGCGCGACCAGGGGAAAGGCCGGGCGTGCGTCTCAGTGCGAGACACGCGATCCGCTGTGCAGGTTGTGCTTGCGTTCATGCGGCAGGAACCCTATCGTTCCATAATCATTCGCCGGGGGCAGGAGCCGGTCGGCACCACATGATCACAAACCCACCCTGAATCCCCACCCGACCGGAGCATGAAAAAGAAGCATGCGTCCCCGGGAAGAGTCGCTTCCCGAAGCGGTGCCGAGCAGTACGGGCTGTGCTGATCCCTGCTCTGAGGTGCGGCGATCCAGCGCCCGCCCCCCCGTCCGGTCCCGGGCGCGGCGGAGCAGGCGCTGGACGCCTTCCTGCGGCAGGGCGTCAGGATTCACCGGTGCGCGGCTGACGGGGTGAACATCGAGAAGAGCCGGCCTTCCCCACAGTGGGCGCGCCACGGCCCCACCACATTCGACGTGTATCAGATCCAGCCACGCTGAGCGGCCTTGAAACCCGCCTCGGAAGCGGCTGGAGGCGCCGAGCTGTTCCAGGGGTGCTGGAGTGGCCCGCTCGCGGGGGCGCGCGCGTGAGATGGCAGAACTCGCTGTGGTGACCGACCTGTCACCAGGGCAGGGGATCCGGACGGCGGTTCCACCACCATCCGTGTGCCGAGGTGGCGTCCTCGGCCCAGGCCAGCTCCTTTAGGACTTCTTCGCGCCGTGCACCGCATCCGCGTAGGAGTCCAGTGCCTTGGCCATGTCCCGGGCCGCGTCGGCCAGGTCCTTCAGCCAGCCCGGCCTCGTCAAAGGAACGAACGGCGACGGGCTGAGGTGCAGAGATCACCTTGCCCAACACACCGTTATGCGGCAGACGCTATCGGTCGAAGGCCCCTGGACAAGTCCAGGGGCCTTCCTGGTCGCCAGGGCAGACACCTCACGATCCTGGCCACAAATAGTCCAGACTCCTCCGAAGGCCGCTGAGCGGTGTCTGCACCTGCAGATATTCGAAGAGCGCATTGCCGTCAGGAAAGTGGAGACATGTCCGGACGGTCTTCCCGGAGGGCGGGTGCGGGGCGTTGCCGCAGCGCAGGCGTGTGTTGTCCGGATGCGGAGGCGGTTCGCGCTTCGCGGCCTCCCCTCACCATGTGAAAGTGGTACGTACTTCCGTACCAGTCAGGTACGATTTTCCGTACCGGTCTAAGAGAGGGAGGTTGCCATGGCCTTCACTGCCAGCGAGGCGCGCAAGGAGCTCTTTCCCCTGATCAAGAAGGTCAACGACGACCACGCGCCCGTACGCATCCACTCCAAGCACGGCGACGCCATACTCATGTCTGCCGAGGACTACGACGCCTGGCAGGAGACCATCTACCTCCTGCGATCGCCGGCCAACGCACGCCGTCTCATGGAGGCTGTCGCCCGCGACCGTGCGGGCCAGACGGGAATCACCAAGAGCCTTGACGACCTCCAAGAGCTGGCTGGTGAGGAGTGAGGGACGTCAACTTCGACCCAGGTGCCTGGGACGACTTCCAGTACTGGCTGGAGACCGACCGAAAAATGGTGCGTCGCATCGTTCGTCTCATCGGCGAGATCCAACGCGATCCCTTCAACGGCATCGGCAAGCCCGAGCCGCTCAAAGGAGACCTCTCCGGCTACTGGTCGCGACGCATCGACGACGAACACCGCCTCGTCTACCGAGTCGATGACAAAGAAGTCAAGATCCTCAAGGCTCGCTATCACTACGCTGACTAGAGTCGGCTGAGGCGAGCCCCGAGGGCCTGGGCGAAGGGATGACCGACACTGCCGACCGGGGAAGTCACCCCGCCACCGCGCGGAACTCGGAAGGCAGCGGGTGGTCTCCCCGAGGCGACCCGCGCCGCACGCACCGCAGGAGACCACCATGGAACTCCTCGAAGAAGCCCCCCACCGCTTCCGCATCGAACGACACGGCGACATGCGCGTCCCGGGCGTCGTCTTCGCCTCCCGAGCCCTGCTGAGCGACGCGCAGCAGGCGCTGGGGCAGGTCGTCAACGTGGCCACGCTGCCCGGCATCGTCGGCGCCTCGTACGCCATGCCCGACATCCACTGGGGCTATGGCTTTCCCATCGGGGGCGTCGCCGCGACCGACGTCGAGGACGGCGGGGTGGTGTCGCCGGGAGGGGTGGGGTTCGACATCTCCTGCGGGGTGCGGTTGCTGGCCGCGGACTGTGATCGTGACGCGCTCCGACCCGCCCTGGACGCGGTCATGGACGGGCTTGACCGGGCCATCCCCCGTGGCGCGGGGCCCGGTGGCGTGTGGCGGCCGAGTGGGCCCGGGGAGCTGGAGCGCGTCCTGGAGGGTGGAGCCGGTTATGCCGTGGAGCAGGGGCATGGTGAGGAACGGGATCTTGCCCGGTGTGAGGACCGTGGAGCGGTGGGTGACGCCGATGTCCGGCAGGTGGGCGGGCGGGCCCGTGAGCGTGGGCTCGGGCAGGTGGGCAGCCTGGGGTCGGCCAACCACTTCCTTGAGGTGCAGCAGGTCGCCGAGGTGTACGACCAGGCGGCCGCCGACGCCTTCGGGATCGCGCGTGGTCAGGTGACCGTGATGATCCACTGCGGGTCGCGCGGGCTCGGTCACCAGATCTGTACCGATCATGTGCGGGCAATGGGTCGGGCCATGGCCCGGTACGGCATCGCCGTGCCCGATCGGCAGCTGGCCTGCACCCCGGTCACCTCACCGGAGGGGCAGGCGTACCTCGGGGCGATGGCCGCCGCTGCAAACTACGGACGCGCCAACCGTCAGCTGCTCACCGAAGCCGCCCGTCGGGTCTTCCGTCGCGCCGCGAGCGTCCGGCTGTCCCTGGTGTACGACGTGTCGCACAACCTCGCCAAGCTCGAGACCCATGACGTGGCCGGGCGGCGGCGTCGGCTGTGCGTGCACCGCAAGGGCGCCACTCGGGCGTTTCCGCCCGGGCACCCCGAGCTTCCCGAAGACCTGCGGGAGCAGGGGCAGCCCGTGTTGATTCCCGGGACCATGGGCACGGCCTCGTACGTCCTGGCGGGGGTGGCCGGGGGAGGTGCCTTCTTCTCCACCTGCCACGGTGCGGGGCGCCGGATGAGCCGTCACCAGGCCGCCCGCTCGATCACAGGCAGGGAGCTGCGGGCAAGGCTGGAGCGGGACGGCATCGCCGCGCGTCCGCTCTCCTGGCGCGGCCTGACCGAGGAAGCCCCGGAGGCGTACAAGGACGTCGGCGAGGTCGTGGCGGCGAGCGAGAGTGCCGGGCTGTGCCGTATCGTCGCCCGCCTGGTGCCGCTCGGTGTGGTCAAGGGCTGATCCACGACCCGTGAACCGTCGACGGCTGCTCAAACGTCCACGATCGCCGTGCACGACCAGCCGTACGGGTCCGGGCCCATGTGCAGGCCGTGCCACGACACGCCCTTCGGTACCGCACCGGTGATCTCCACGTTCGACAGCCCGGTGACCGTCAGCCGCACCTCGAGCCCCTCGTCGTCGGCCTCGGCCTCCACGTCCACGGGCACCTGGCCGTGGACCTCCAGCCGGTAGACGACCTCCTCCAGGAGCGCGGCCAGCAGATCGTCGTCGTCGTTCTCGGCCAGTCGTACGCGCTCCACGGCGGTGGGACGCGCCGTGGACAGGTCCGCGAAGCAGTCCACGAGGCCGGTCGCCGCCTCCGCCAGGCAGCTCTCCCGGCTCACACCCCATGCCTCGATCCGCACATCGGCGGTGTGCGGCACCGTCCGGTGGCCGCTCGAGCCCTGCCGACGCATCGACCTGTCGTCGTCCGTATCGCCGACCATGCCCATCGTGTGCCCCGCTCAACCGCTTCCACACGGGCCGCGACGTTCAAAGCGCGCGGCCCCGGGGCGCCGAGCATCCCCAGGGCCGCGACGAGGTGCGTCGCCCGCCTCACCCCGTGGCGAGCACGGTCCGCTCCTTGTCCTCGCCCTCCGCGTCCACCGCGCTCTCCTGCGCCGTGCGTCCCCGCAGTGCCGTCACCACCAGCAGTGCCGAGAACAGGGCCGCCGAGCCGCACACCACGAAGCCGATCGAGTAGCCGTGGCCGAGGGCGTCCAGGGCGTAGGAGCGGGCCGCGCCGGGCGGGGAAGCGGGCGGTACCGAGTTGAGGGCGAGCGGGCCGCCCTCCTTCAGTACCTCGTGCGCCGCCGCCTTCGACTCCGCGCTCAGCGAGGACGCGCCCGCCAGCGAGGAGGTCACCTGGGCCGCGGCCTGGCTCAGCGCCACGGCGCCGATCACCGCGGGGCCCAGCGTGAAGCCGAAGTCGCGCAGCAGGTTGGTGGCCGCGCTCGCCATGCCCGCGAGCGGCACCGGGACCGTGTTCACGGCGGTCGCAGTGATCGACGACACCGTGAAGGCGAAGCCGATGCCGACCAGCCCCAGCGGCAGGATCAGGGAGGTCAGGTTCTCGTCGCCGACGTCCAGCCCAGCCGCCAGGAAGTCGCCCGCCGCGATCAGCGCCAGACCGGCGGTGAGCAGCGCCCGGGCCGGCAGCCGGTGCAGCAGCCGCGAGGTCAGCGGGGTGAGGACCGGAGTGATGGCATTGAGCAGCAGGAACGCGAAGGCCGTGCGCATCGGGCTCTGGTGCTGGATCGGGCCCAGCCGGATGCTCGCCGCGTACGCCGTGCCCAGGAAGCTGAACATGCCCACGACCGCCACGATCGACGCGATCGCGAAGGAGCGGTTGCGGAACAGGTCCAGGCGCAGGAGCGGGGAGCGGGCGCGGCTCTCGGCGTAGACGAACAGGCCGATGAACACCGCCGCGATCACGAACGCCACGACCACCGGGGTCGACCCCCAGCCGTCCGTCGGTCCTTGGATGACCGCGTACAGCAGCGCGAACAGGCCGACGCCGATGGTGATCTGGCCGCCGACGTCGAGTGAACGGCCCTCCGGGGCGCGGGAGTCGGTGGCCAGCCACAGGCTCACCAGCGCGCTGATCGCGGCCAGTACCGCGACCACCACGAACGCCGAGCGCCAGGAGCCGTACGTGCCGGTGATACCGCCGAGCAGCGGGGCGAGGAAGCCGCCCGCGGACAGGCTGGACGCCCAGACGGCGATGGCTCGGGCCCGCTGGGGGCCGGTGTGCGTGCCGGCCGCGATCATGGCGAGCGAGGTCGGGAAGAGCGCGGCGGCGCCCAGACCGGCCAGCGCCTGGCCCACCCACAGTTGGTGGATGCCGGAGGCGCTCGCGGCGACGACCTCACCCGCGCACAGGAGCGCCGCGCCACCGACCAGCAGCCGTTTGCGGCCGAAGAGGTCACCGAGGACGCCGAAGGAGAGTTCGAGGACGGCTACGGGGAGGAGGAACGCGTCGGAGATCCAGGTGAGCTGGGAGCCGACGGGGTGCAGGTGCTCCTGGAACAGGCCGTTGAGCGTGGCCGGCATCGCGAGGCCGATCTGGGCGAGGCAGACGGCCAGACAGCCGGCGACGAGCGTGCCGATCGGGAGCGACGCACGCGGGGGAGCGGGTGAAGAGGTCGCAGGAGCGGATGTGTCGGACATGAGCGGGTCCCAACGTCAGTGGTGGGTGTGGTGCCGGGGTGCGGGGTGCGGGGCGTGGGGGTCGGGCGGCGGTGCCGTACGTCAGTGGCGGGCGCCGTACCTCACTGGTGGCTGGGGTACGCCGGTCGGTCCCGGCCGACCGTCAGCCGTGCCGGCCGGTACGTGACGTATGCCGCCCCGTCCAGCCCCAGCCCGGTCGCCGACTGCTGGAGCGCCCCCGGCGTCGCAGCGTCGTCCCAGTGGCCGGTGGTGACGCGGTGTTCCAGGGCGTGCAGGGCGGCCACCGTCTCGGCGGTGGTGAACGTGCAGTGGCCCTGCCGCTGGACGTAGGCCTGCCGCAACAGCGCCCCGTCGCCGGAGGCCCGCACCCGGTCGCCGAATTGCCGCTCCTGTTCGACCGGGACCAGGTTGTCGGCCACGGTGTGCACGTCCAGCAGCGGCACGCCGAGGCCCTGGCCCGCGGAGGACGTGCGCTGGGCGGAGCGTACGGCGGCCGGGTCTGCGGTGATCGCGGCGCCCGCCGTCAGGGCCCCCAGGTCGGCGCGCAGGTCCAGGCCGGCTGCCTGGTACAGCGCCCGGACCTGCGGGGAGTGCACGGAACCGGCGAGCAGGCGGGCGTAGTTGACACCCTTGTTCCAGGAGTTGTTGCCGCCGGCGGACTGTTCGATCGCGTACCGGCCGCCCTCGACGAAGGAGAGGATGCCTTGCGCGAACCACGCGTACTGCTGCTTCTCCTGCTCCGCCCAGTCGGTCGGCGCGGGGGCCGTCTCGCCGGGTGCCCACGCGGGCAGGTTCAGGAAGGCGGCCGCCAGCGCGATCCGGGCGCGGCCCTGTGGGGTGGCCTGTGCGGCCGTGACGGCGTCGGTGAGCTTCTTCGCGGTGGCGGCCGCGTCCGCGGCCGACCCGAAGCGGACCAGACCGACGTCCTGCCCGGACAGGAGCAGCCGGGCGATCGTGTACTCGGCGTCGAGCTGGTAGTTGTCCAGGTCGGTGCCGCCCGCGACCAGGCCGCACAGGCCGAGTGCGCCGTCGACGCGGCCGGCGCCGTCACGGGCGATCTGCGCGTTGACGAGCCCGCCCATGGACTGGCCGACGGACAGCGTGCGCCGCGGTGTGCCGATCTTCGCGGTGACCGCGTCGAGCGTGGCGACCTGGTCGCGTTCGGCGCTGGTCAGGGCCCACATCGAGCCATGGGGGTCGTACGACGACCCGGCCATCGCATAGCCCTCGGCGAGCAGCTCGGTGCGTACGGCGTCGGAGGGGGCGTCCTGGGCGACGGTGGGGCCGAAGCCGTGGCTGAACAGGAGCAGGGTGCCGTTCCAGCGGGCGGGGACGTCCGCGATCCAGGTGGCGCCGTCGGCGAGGGTGCCGGTGAGGCGGGTGGCTCCCGAGTCAGCCTGCGCGGCCGGTGCGGGGAGCGTGGTCAGGGCCGCGGACGCCACCGTGGCCAGGGCGGCGAGGGCGATGCGGAGTCGGGTACGGGGACGAGTGCGGGCGGCGCGCATGCGTCGGCTCCTGTCTGGCGGCTCGGGACCGGGGACCGTGCGATTGCTCGATTGCTCGATTGCTCAGTGCACTGAACGTCAGGGAATGTAGGGCTGATTTCTTGCGGGCGTCAATGGAGTGCACAACATCACTTCGCGGCGCCGCGGCGCGGGTCACCTGCCCGAAGGTCCGCTACTGGGCCGCAACCGTCTCGATCAGCCGCCGCGCCGCGTCCCTGGCCGGCGCGTCCAGCAGGCCGTGGACCGCCCGGAACGTCTCCTCCGCGCCGACCGCAGGCCAGTCGGCCGGCAGATGTCGTACGGGCAGCCGGGGATCGCTGCGGATCACCTGCAGCCACTCGGAGGTCAGCCGCAGCCGCAGCGCGAGGGCGTCCTCCGCGGTGATGTCCGCGCCACCCGTCGCGAACGGCCGCCAGGCCGCCTCGAACTCCCGGTAGCGGGCGGCCAGTTCCGCCAGGTCCCAGGTCTCGTCGATCATTCCGGCGATGTCCGTGCCGGTGTCCGCCCGGGCCCGGAAGACCTTCACATGGGCCGCGAGTCCCAGCTCGGCCACGATTCCGGAGACATCGACCTCACCCGGCGCGATCCACAGCCCGCTGAACAGCGCTCCGAACCCCGCCCAGGCCAGCTGCGACCGCAGGTCGTGCCGCTGGCGCTGCCAGGACTCCGGGAGTGAGAAGCCGAGGAGGGTCCAGGTGCCGTCCCAGTCCCGGTTGACCGCGCCCGTCTTCCAGATGCGCCGCTCCCCGTCGCGCAGGATCGCCTCCGAGCGGTCGGTGAGGCCGACGTACGTGCGGCGGCCCTCGCGGCGGCGGGACAGCAGGCCGCGGGCGACCATGCGGGTGAGCGTGGACCGGGTGGCCTGCTCGCCGACCCCGGCGCGCCGGAACACCTCGATGACGCTCCCGGTGTACACGCACACCCCCCGGCCCAGCACCTCGTCACCGAGGAAGCTGAGCAGGAGGGACTGGGGGCGCAGGGCCGGGGTGGTCACGCGGATACAGTACGAGGCCGTGTCATTCGTGACACACTTTCAGTCCTTCGGGTGTTCGCGGAGCAACTCAGGACGAGGGGCCGAGCGAGCGTGCCCTGACCCCCGCCAGATGCGCCGTGAACACCTCGCGCGCCTCGGGCGTCAGGGTGCGCAGCGCCACCAGCGCGGTGATCACCACGTCGCACAGCTCCGCCCGCACGTCCTCCCAGCTGTGTGACGTGCCCTTGCGCGGGTTGTGGCCCGTCGCGCCGATCACCGCCTGCGCGACCTCGCCGACCTCCTCCGACAGCTTCAGCACGCGCAGCAGCAGCTCGTCGGCGCCGTCGTGCGCACGGTTGGCGTCCAGCCACGCGTGCAGCCGGTCGATCGACTCCCAGAGGTCCGCGGACGTCACCTGTTCGGTCATCCCCGCAGACTGCCATGGAAACGGTCACTCCTCGAACAGCGCCTCCTGCTCGCCCTCCGTCTTCTGCCGCAGCCGCTTGGCCCGTGCCCCGACCACCAGCGCCGTCCCCGCCGCCGTCGCCGCGAACGCCGCCGGGACCATCCAGCCGCGGTTGAAGGCGTGACCGGACAGAGCGTCCAGGGAGAGCCGGCCCGGTCCCGTGACCGCCAGGCTCGCCGCCGTCAGACCGAGGGACACCGGGTATTCGAGGCCGCCGCTCTGGGCGAAGAAGCCCTGAGGGGCGTGCACGGCAGCCGCCCCCGCCATCCCGCCGGCCACCGCGGCGCCCGCCGCCGGTGTAGCCAGGCCCAGCGCCAGCAGGGTGCCGCCGCCCGCCTCCACCAGGCCGGAGACCAGCGCGTTCTGCTTCCCGGGTCGATAACCCACGGACTCCATCCACTGCCCGGTGCCCTCCAGCCCACCCCCGCCGAACCAGCCGAACAGCTTCTGCGCACCGTGCGCCGCCAGTACCGCGCCGGTGCCCAGCCTGAGCAGCAGCAACCCCACGTCACGTCGGTCGAAACAGGTCACGGTCACTCCCTGGCAGGCAACAGGAACAGTCCCCTTCGCGTTCCCACCGTCCCACCCGTCACACCGGCCGACCTGTTCACGACGCCGTTCGGGTGGCGCAGGGGCGGCGTCTCGGCGCGAGCCGCGACCGCATCCGTGAAAGGGCTTGCCCTCGCGTGCACTCCAACTCCTACGGTCACCGGCATGGAGAGCATCGAGCACGTCAGGACACTGGGGAGAAGCGGTATCCGGGTCAGCGCCCTCGGCTTCGGCTGCTGGGCCATCGGGGGCGAGTGGGCGTCCCTCGACGGACAGCCCCTGGGCTGGGGGAAGGTCGACGACGAGGAGTCCGTCCGGGCGGTACGGCGCGCCCTCGACCTCGGTGTCACCTTCTTCGACACGGCCGACGCCTACGGCACCGGCCACAGCGAGCGCGTCCTCGCGCGCGCCCTCGGCAAACGGCGCGCCGACGTGGTCCTCGCCACCAAGTGGGGCAACCTCATCGACGAGGAACGCCGGCTGCTCACCGGCAGCGACGACTCACCGGCGTACGCCCGCCGCGCGCTGACCGCCTCCCTGCGCCGCCTCGACACCGATTACATCGACCTCTACCAGCTGCACCTGTCCGACGCGGACCCGGAGCGCGCGGCCGAACTCCGCGACACCTGTGAGGAGTTCGTGCGGGAGGGGCTCATCCGTGCGTACGCGTGGAGCACCGACGACCCGGCCCGCGCCGCCGTGTTCGCCGAGGGGGAGCACTGCACGGCCGTCCAGCATCGCCTGAACATCCTCCAGGACGCGCCCGAACTCCTCGCCCTGTGCGAGGGGTCGACCCTCGCGAGCATCAACCGCAGCCCCCTCGCCATGGGGTTGCTCACCGGCAAGCACACCCCCGGACGCGCCCTGGAGGCCGGCGACATCCGCAACGCGCCGCCCGCATGGCTGCCGGGCTTCACCGAGGGCGGGGGCGCCGACGCCGAGTGGCTGCGGCGCGTCGAAGCGCTCCGGGACATCCTCACCAGCGGCGGCCGTACGCTCGCCCAGGGCGCCCTCGCCTGGATCTGGGCCCGCAGCCCGCTCACCGTCCCCATCCCGGGCTTCCGCTCGGTCGTCCAGGCCGAGGAAAACGCCGGCGCGCTCGCGAAGGGGCCGCTCACCGCCGGGCAACTGGCCGAGGTGGACCGGATCCTGGGGCGATGAGCGCACTCTGACGGTCGCCCGTCGTGGGCGCGGCACAGGACGGGGAGAAGCGGTGGAGCGGTCCCGAGTAAGAAATGCGTGAGGGCTGAGAAAGACGCCCGGGACCAGGTTTTTGCAAGAGAGCGCGTTCTTCGGCCGTTGACGGTGTGCTGCCGGGAAACTCCTGGTGAGTGGTGTGTTCTGAGCCATGGATGTTTCCCGGACATGACCCGGGCTTTGCCGTGCCTTTAACCCCCCGGTGCGTGTCGCCGGGGATTCGCTTTGTACGGTCCCGGGGTGCGTTTTTCCTCTTCGCTTTCCCCGGGTGACGCGCGGCTGTCCCGGCGCGCCGTGCTCGGGCTCGTCGCCGCCGCACCGCTGGCCCTGGCCGCGCCCGCGTCCGCGTCCGAGGCCCCGGCCATCGGTGGCGAACGGCTGGGACTGGCCGGCGTCCAGGTACAGGGGGGCACCCCGCTGCCGAAGAAGCTCACCGCCCGCGCCTGGCTCGTCGCCGACCACGACAGCGGTCAGGTGCTCGCCGCGTGCGACGCGCACCTGCGGCTCGCCCCCGCCTCCACGCTGAAGATGCTGTTCGCGGACACCGTGCTGGGGAAGTTCGAACGGAACAAGACCCACACGGTGACCGACGCCGACCTCGCGGACATCCCCGACGGGTCCAGCCTCGTCGGTGTCAAGCCCGGAATCACGTACACCGTCGAGCAGTTGTGGCTCGGTGTCTTCCTGCGCTCCGGCAACGACGCGGTCCACGTCCTCAGTCATATGAACGGCGGGATCGCGAAGACCGTCGCCGAGATGCAGGCCAAGGCCGAGGACATGCAGGCCCTGGACACCCATGTGGTGAGCCCCGACGGCTTCGACCACCCCGGGCAGCTGTCCTCCGCGTACGACCTGACGCTGTTCGCCCGCCACGGCCTCAGGAGCGGCGACTTCCGCGGCTACTGCTCGACCCGCGTCGCGAACTTCCCGGCAGGCGGGAAGAGGACCTTCCAGATCCAGAACACCGACCGCCTGCTCACCGGCGCCTGGGGTCTTGGCACCTACAAGGGCCTCATCGGCGTCAAGAACGGGTACACCAGCAACGCGGGCAACACCTTCACCGGCGCCGCCACGCGCGGCGGGCGCACCCTCATCGTGACCGTCATGCACCCCGAGCCCGGTGGCAACGGCGTCTACGAGGAGACGGCGTCACTGCTCGACTGGGGCTTCGCGCACGCCGGGAAGATCGAGCCCGTGGGCGCACTGGCGGAGCCGCTCAGCGAGGGCGGGGCGCGGGGGACGCTCGCGCCGGGGCGGCAGGCGTCGGCTCACGGGGCGGCCGCCGAGGGGCACGGTGGCTCGTCGTGGGGGCTGATCGGCGGGGCCGGGGGAGTGGCGGCGCTGCTGGCCGGCGGGGTCTACGCGCTGCGCGGGCGTGGACGCGGACGGCGCAGAGC
The DNA here is from genome assembly GCF_055639175.1 of Streptomyces sp. NPDC107546. Lineage (NCBI taxonomy): Bacteria > Bacillati > Actinomycetota > Actinomycetes > Kitasatosporales > Streptomycetaceae > Streptomyces > Streptomyces sp. NPDC107546. The sequence goes on from NZ_JBVKBA010000011.1 coordinate 221,697, forward strand.
CGCGGAGGACGGCCGTCGACGGCGTTGAGCGGGACGGAGCATGGGCAGCCGTTCCGTGGTCCGGCGCGTACCCCGCGGTTCCCCGCGAGGTCCACCCCCTGCCGGACCACGGAACGGCTGCCACCCCCCTTGGTGTGGCCTACGGATCCAGGTGCTCCAAGTGTGAAGCTCCCGTGTAGATGTGCTCAGCGTAAGCCCGTCACGGGCCCAGATGGTGCGGAGTTTTACATTCCGTTTGTGGAAGTTGAGTTGTCGACAAAACGCCGTCCCGGGCACCGGGCCCGTCAGCCGCGGCCCACGTACGGCATCGTCGTCGCCAGCACCGTCGCGAACTGCACGTTCGCCTCCAGCGGCAGCTCCGCCATGTGCCGCACGGTGCGCGCCACATCGGCCACGTCCATCACGGGCTCGACCGCCACCTCCCCGTTCGCCTGGAGGACTCCGCGCCTCATGCGGGCGGTCATGTCGGTCGCCGCGTTGCCGATGTCGATCTGGCCCACCGCGATTCGGTACGGACGTCCGTCCAGGGACAGCGACTTGGTCAGTCCGGTCAGGGCGTGCTTGGTCGCCGTGTAGGCCACCGAGTGCGGGCGGGGCGTGTGCGCGGAGATGGAGCCGTTGTTGATGATCCGGCCGCCCTGCGGATCCTGCTCCTTCATCTGCCGGTACGCCGCCTGCGCGCACAGGAACGCGCCGTTGAGGTTGGTGTCCACCACATGCCGCCAGGCGTCGTACGACAGCTCCTCGACCGGGACGCCACCGGGGCCGAACGTGCCCGCGTTGTTGAACAGCAGGTCCAGCCGCCCGAACCGGCCACGCACGGCAGCGAACAGGGCCTCGACCTCCGCCGGCTGCGAGACGTCGGTCCGTACGGCGAGCGTGTCGCCCCCGGGCGCGAGTGCGGCCGTCTCCTCGAGCGTCTCCACACGCCGCCCCGCGAGCACCACCGACCAGCCCGCGCCCAGCAACTCCACGGCGACCGCGCGCCCGATCCCCGAACCGGCGCCGGTCACCACGGCGATCCTCGTCTCCCTGTTGGTCATGGGCCCGCAGCGTAGGCGTGTCCGCCCCTCGGTACACCATCCCGTCCGACCGGTGGGAGCTGAGAACATAAGGGGCGGACCGTAGGACGAGGAGGAACGCATGCTCGAGCGTGGCCGTACCACGCGCGACAGGAAGCAGCCGGAAAGCCACATAACCGAGCCGGAGACGGCACCGTCCGGCACCCCACCGCACATCCGGGGCGCCGTCCAGCGCCGTACCGGTCTGCTGGTCACCTTCCTCCTCGGCGCCCTCACCGCCACGCCCCCGCTCGCCATGGACATGTACCTCCCGTCCCTGCCGGAGGTCACCAGGTCCCTGCACGCGCCCGCCGCGACCGTGCAGCTCACTCTCACCGGCTGCCTCGCCGGCATGGCGCTCGGCCAGCTGCTGGTCGGCCCGATGAGCGACAAGTGGGGGCGCCGCCGCCCGCTGCTCACGGGCCTCGTCGTCTACGTCCTCGCCACCGCACTGTGCGCCCTGGCCCCCTCGGTGGAGGCCCTGGTCGCCTTCCGGCTGGTGCAGGGGCTCGCCGGCGCGGCCGGGATCGTGATCGCCCGGGCCGTCGTCCGGGACCTGTACGACGGTGTCGCCATGGCCCGGTTCTTCTCCACGCTCATGCTGATCTCCGGGGTGGCTCCGATCGTCGCGCCGCTGATCGGCGGCCAGATCCTGCGCGTCACGGACTGGCGGGGCGTGTTCGTGGTCCTCACGCTCGTCGGGATCGCGCTCACCGCGCTCGTGTGGGTGCGGCTGCCCGAGACGCTCGAACCGGCCGACCGGCACGGCGGGGGAGTGGGCGCCGCCCTGCGCTCCATGCGGACGCTCCTGGCCGACCGCGTCTTCACCGGCTACACCGTCGCGGGCGGTTTCGCCTTCGCGGCGCTGTTCGCGTACGTCTCCGCCTCCCCGTTCGTGATCCAGGAGATCTACGGCGCCTCCCCGCAGACCTTCAGCCTGCTGTTCGGCCTCAACTCCGTCGGCCTGGTCGTCGCCGGGCAGGTCAACGGCAAGATCCTGGTCGGCCGGGTCAGCCTCGACAGGGTCCTGGCGGTCGGCCTGGCGGTCGTCACCCTCGCCGCGACCGCGCTGCTGCTGATGGCGACGGGTGCCCTCGGCGAGGTCGGCCTCGCACCGGTCGCCGCCGCCCTGTTCGTGCTGATGTCCGCGATGGGCATCACCCTGCCCAACACGCAGGCGCTCGCCCTGATGCGCACCCGCCACCACGCCGGTTCCGCGTCCGCGCTCCTCGGCACCACCTCGTTCCTCATCGGCGCGGTCGCCTCGCCTCTCGTCGGGATCGCCGGCGAGGACACCGCCGTCCCGATGGCCGTCGTCCAACTGGCGGCCGCACTGGTGGCGGTCGCCTGCTTCGTGGCACTGTGCCGTCCCTGGACCGCACGCGCGGGCGCGGAGGGCGGGGGTACCCCCGGCTCGAGCGCAGCCGAGAGCCTGGGGGAGGAGAACTGAGCGCACCGAGACTGCGCGTCGACACCCCGGAGAGAGCCGGGCTCGACGCGGAGCAACTGCGTCTTCTCGTACGCGAGGTCCACGCCGCCGTCGAGGGGGAGCGCCCCTGGGCGGCCGGCGCCGTGGTGGTCGCCGGGCGCGGACCGGTGATCGCCGTGGAGGAGGCGGCGGGCTGGGCGGTCCGCTACACCGCCTACGACGAGCGGGCCGGCCGGGGTGTGGAACTGCCGCCGCGGGAGCGGGTGCCGATGACCGTGCACACGCCCTTCGACCTGGCCTCGCTGACCAAACTGTTCACGGCGGTCGCCGCGGTGCAGCAGCTGGAGCGGGGCACGCTCGGCATCGACGCGCGCGTGGGGGCGTATCTGCCGGATTTCCTGGCGGTGGCGCACGCGGGGATCACCGTACGGCAGCTGCTCACCCACACCTCCGGGCTGCGGCCCGAACTCCCGCTGTACGACTGCGCGTCACACGAGGAGCGGCTCGCGCTGCTGCGGGCGGAGGCGCCGGTGGGCGAGCCCGGCACGTCGTACTGCTACTCGGACCTGAACCCGCTGCTTCTGCAGTACGTCCTGGAGCGCGTCACCGGCCGCGGCCTCGACGCGCTCGTCTGCGACGGGATCACCCGGCCGCTGGGGATGAGCGCGACGGGCTTCGGCCCGTGCCCTCACGCGGCGGCGACGGAGGACCAGCGGCGGCCGTGGGCCAAGGCGGACCGGGGGATGGTGCGGGGCCGCGTCCACGACGAGAACGCGTGGGCGCTCGGCGGGGTGGCCGGGCACGCGGGTCTTTTCTCGACGGGCCGGGACCTGGCGGTCTTCTGCCGCGCACTGCTGGCCGGCGGCTCGTACGGGACGGCGCGCATCCTGGGTCCCGACTTCGTCGAGCTGATGCTGACCCCGCCGGGGCTGGGCTTCGCGGTGGACCAGCCGTGGTTCATGGGGGAGCTGGCGGGCCGGGGCGCGGCGGGCCACACCGGCTTCACGGGCACGTCACTGGTACTGGACCCGGCGACGGACACGTTCCTGGTGCTGCTCGCGAACACCGTCCATCCGCGCCGCCGGGGGCCGGACAACGGGCCACGGGCACGGGCGGGGGATCGGCTGGCTCGGGCGGTACGGGGAGTGAGCGGTGCGCTCGGGACAGAGGGCCACTCTCGTAGGTGAGTGCCGGTGCCGGCCGGTTCCGTTTCCTGCGGCGGCCGGCTCCGTGTCGATCTACGGGGGCGGATCACCGCTCTGAGAAGTGAGCACCGCTCACCGCCCTAGAATCAGCACGTGAACGCCCCCGACTCCCCAGCCGACGCCCTGCGTGCGGCCCTCTCCCGGCTGCTCGACGGGCTTCCGTCGCGGCAGGCCGCGCAGGCCGTGGACCGGCTGATCGCGAACTACCGGGGGCGGACCCCGACCGACGCGCCCGTGCTGCGGGACCGCTCCGACGTCGTCGCCTACGCCGCCTACCGCATGCCGGCGACCTTCGAGGCGGTGTCTGCGGCGCTCGGGGCCTTCGCGGACACCGCCCCCGGCTGGATGCCCGCGAGCCACGTGGACGTCGGCGGCGGGACCGGTGCCGCGACCTGGGCCGTGAGCGCCACCTGGGGTGGGGAGCGTCCGGTCACCGTGCTCGACTGGGCCGAGCCCGCGCTGGCGCTCGGCCGGGAGATCGCCGCCGCCCATCCGGCGCTCAAGGCCGCGGAGTGGTGCCGCTCTCGAATCGGATCGGCGCTCAACATACAGAGCACTGATCTCGTCACGGTCTCCTACGTCCTCGGCGAGCTGACCGAAGCCGACCGCGCCGCCGTCGTCGACGCCGCGGCCGCCGCCGCCCAGGCCGTCGTGATCGTCGAACCCGGCACCCCCGACGGCTACGCCCGTGTGATCGAGGCGCGCGACCGCCTGATCCGCGCCGGCTTCCACATCGCCGCCCCCTGCCCGCACAGCGCCGCCTGCCCCATCGTCCCCGGCGAGGACTGGTGCCACTTCTCGGCCCGGGTCAGCCGTTCCTCACTGCACCGCCAGGTCAAGGGCGGCTCGCTGGCGTACGAGGACGAGAAGTTCAGCTATGTCGCCGCGGCCCGTTTCCCGGTGCGCCCCGCCGCCTCCCGAGTGGTCCGGCGTCCCCAGATCCGCAAGGGTCAGGTGCTCCTCGATCTGTGCGGCCCGGACGAGGCCCTGCACCGCGACACGGTCACCAAGCGCCACGGGCCGCTCTACAGGGCCGCCCGGGACGCGGACTGGGGTGACGCCTGGCCCGCGTCCCGTGACGATAGGCATGGACAGACCGGGTGAAATGCCGCGATGTCCCCTGATTGCGCACTGCAGTTGGCATCGCCCCGCCCATCCCGGTAGTCAGCTCCGGCCACCCCGCGCGCAGGATGGTGGGACCATAGGGCATGCTGTCAAGACACAGCAGCGAGGCGAGGGGATAGATGAGCGCAGACTTCGGCCGCCGCATGAGCGTGCAGGGCAGGATCTCCCAGTGGCTGCGCGGACGTCGTCCCGCCCGTCTCAAGGAGGACGCCGGCGACGGCGGCCGTGAGGCGATGCTGCTGGCTGCCGCCGCCGCGGGGCTGCCGCTCGCGCCCGCCGCACACCCCGTCGGCTACCGCTGTTCCTGCGACCGCGTCGGCTGTCCCACACCCGCCCGACACCCGGTCTCCTTCGCCTGGCAGACGCAGTCCACCACGGACAGCGCGCAGATCGAGCGATGGGCCCGGTACCAGCCCCAGGCCAACTTCATCACCGCCACCGGGATGGTGCACGACGTGCTCGACGTCCCGCGCGAGGCCGGCGAGGAGGCCCTGGACCGACTGCTCGCGTCCGGTGTCGAGGTGGGTCCGGTCGCCACCACCGGGGACGGCCGCATGCTGTTTTTTACGCTGACCCGCGGCACGCCCGAGGACGAGGACGAGTGGTGGCCGTGCGAACTGGACTGCCACCCCGAGACGATGGACGAGCACCCGGGCCTGCGGTGGCACTGCCGGGGGTCGTATGTGCTGGTGCCTCCGGCGCAGTTGCCGGGGGAGCTGTCGGTGGAGTGGGTGCGGGGGCCGGAGCAGGCGCTGCCGGATCCGCTGAGCCTGCTCGAGGTGCTCACCGACGCGTGCGCGCGGTACGCGGGCGGGGAGAGCGAGTTGGCGGGCTGGCCGCACCGGGGCTGAGTCCGGAAGGCGACCTCCGTCACTGCGTCACTCCCCCTGGGGTGTGTTGTGAAAGTGCTCGCTGTGGGTGACCTACTCCCCCTCGGCCCCGGTGAGCCCCTCCACCCGGCTCACGAACTTCACCGGGCCCTTCCTCGGGTCCAGCACCGCCTGGTTCGACACGTACTCCAGGGTCAGGGACTGCTTGACCTCCCCGGTCAGCAGGGCCTTGATGTTCGGGTCGCTGATGTCGATGTTCACGCCCTGTGCGGCGATCTGCCTCTCGTAGTGGTGTGTGGCGAAGAACACCAGCGCCCCGCCGTCCGTGGTGCGCAGCCCCACCGGGGCGTAGTCGCCGTTCGTCAGCGACTCGTCGACGTACTGCCGGGCCAGCCCGGGCTTGCTCGCGTTCTTCAGCCGGGTGGCGCGCCACTGCGAGGTGTGCGGGCCGGGGGCGAACATGTCCCCGCCGCTTCGCAGATAGGTCGCGTACGCGGTGCTGAGCTTCCGGGGCTGTACGGCGAGCGCCGGGTCGTCCGCGGTGACGGGTTCGGCCCAGCCGTCCTTGTCCGTCTTGAACGCCGGTACGTCGCCGGGCGCGAGGATCGTCAGATACGACACCGCCCACACCTTGCTCGCATCGGAGCGGGTGAAGACGAGCAGCCAATGGGCGTCCGCGCTGCCCTTGTTGGCGCGGGTGTCGGCGACGAACCAGCGCGGCCAGCCGGCCTTCCTCGGGATCGTGAACTTGGCGTCGGTCAGCTTCAGCGGCACGTGGCCGGGGTTGCCGCCCGGGTTGGTCTTGTGGCCGGCCTCCAGTTTGCCGCCGTCGATGGCGCCGAGCGCACCGGTGACCCGGCCCGCGTCCAGAGACCGGTCGTACGCCTTGTCCGCCTTGTTGTAGGCGGTGAGGAAGTCCTCCAGCGCACGGGCCGCCTCGGCGCGTGTCGCCGTCGGTACGACCTCCCGCTCGCCGTGCACCACGACGCAACCGCTCGCCGTCACGGACAGAACCGTCACCGCCGCCGTCGCCAGGGCGAACCGTCCTGGACTACGCAGCGTTCGAGGGTTGCGATCCCCGCGCTCCCTGCTCATCAGTGACCTTCACCTTCCCCTTTCCGGAGGCGAACCCTACCGGGGACAGGAAAAGCGCGAGCGTCGGGATCAAGTACAGCAGCCACACCGTGACCTGAAGGACCGTCGGATCGGGCTGGAAGTTGAACACGCCCTTCAGCAGCGTGCCGTACCAGCTGTCCGGCGGGACGGTGCCGCTGATGTCGAAGGCGAGGCTCGTCAGGCCCGGGATCCAGCCGGCCTCCTGCAGGTCGTGGAAGCCGTAGGCGAGCACGCCCGCGGCGACGACGACCAGCATGCCGCCGGTCCACGTGAAGAACTTCGCCAGGTTGATCTTCAGCGCGCCCCGGTAGAACAGCCAGCCCAGGAAGACGGCCGTGGCGAGACCCAGGGCGACGCCGACGAGCGGGCGCGGGGTGCCGTCGCTCGCCGCGTGCACCGACGCCCACACGAACAGGGCGGTCTCCAGCCCCTCGCGGCCCACGGCGAGGAACGCGGTGGCCACCAGCGCACCCGTGCCCATCGCCAGGGCCGCGTCCAGCTTGCCGTGCAGTTCGGACCTCAGATGCCGGGCGGTGCGCCGCATCCAGAAGACCATCCACGTCACCAGGCCGACGGCGAGGATCGACAGCGAGCCGCCGAGCGCCTCCTGCGCCTGGAACGTCAGCTCCTGTGAGCCGAATTCGAGGACGCAGCCGAAGCCCAACGCGATGGCGACCGCGATGCCGATGCCGGTCCAGATGGGCCTCAGGGCGTCGCGGCGGCCGGTCTTGACCAGGTAGGCGATCAGGATGCAGACGACGAGGCTGGCCTCCAGCCCCTCGCGCAGGCCGATCAGATAGTTGGAGAACACGGGCTACGCCTCCTCGGACAACAGGGTGCGGCCCCACCAGTCGCCGGAGTCCCGGACGCCGGGCGGGATGGCGAAGACGGCCGAACCCACGTGCTGGATGTACTCGTTGAGCGCGTCGTGCGCCGCCAGCCTGCGCTGGAGCGGTATGAATCCCTTGCGCACGTCGCGCTGGTAGGCCAGGAAGAACAGGCCCGCGTCCAGGCGGCCGAGGCCGTCGGTGCCGTCGGTGAAGGAGTAGCCCCGGCGCAGGATGGTGATGCCGTCGTTGGAGTCGGGGTGCGCGAGCCGGACGTGCGCGTCGGGCTTCATCGCCTTCAGGAACGGCTCGTCGTGCTCCTTCGCCCTGCCGACCGGCGCGCCCTCGCGCTTGTCCCGGCCGAAGACGTCCTCCTGCTCCTGCAGCGAGGTCCGGTCCCAGGTCTCGACGTTCATGCGGATCCGCCGGGCGACCAGGTAGGAGCCACCGGTCATCCACGCCGACCCGTCCCCGTCGCCGACCCACACGAACTTCTTCAGCCGGTCCGTCTCCGTCCCCGCGATGTTGCGGGTGCCGTCCTTGAACCCGAAGAGGTTGCGCGGCGTCTGCGCGTCCGGGGTCGTCGAGGAGGTCTTGCCGAAGCCGAGCTGGGACCAGCGGATGGCGACCTTGCCGAAGCCGATGCGGGCCAGGTTGCGGATCGCGTGCACGGCGACCTGCGGGTCGTCCGCGCAGGCCTGGATGCACAGATCGCCGCCCGTGCGGGACCTGTCCAGGTTGTCGCCGGGGAACTTCGGCAGGTCGACCAGCGCCTCGGGGCGCTTGTCCCTCAGCCCGAACCTGTCGAAGAGCGAAGGCCCGAAGCCGATCGTCAGGGTCAGCCGCGAGGGCTTGAGACCCAGCGCCTCCCCGGTGTCGTCCGGCGGCGCCTCGGCGAGCCCGCCGTACGCGCCCTCACCGATGGCCTGCCCGGCCGTCATCCGCCGGGCCGCGGCCGTCCAGTCCTTCAGCATCTGCACGAACTCGGCGCGGTCGTCGGTCTTCACGTCGAACGCGGCGAAGTGCAGCCGGTCCTGCACGGGCGTGGCGATGCCCGCCTGGTGGGCGCCGTGGAACTCCACCGCGCCACCGGCCTGCGCTGCGGCCGGATCCACGTCGTTGCCCGCATTGGCCGCCGCCACCGCGCCACCGGCCACGGCGGCACCGAGCGCGAGCCCGGCGCCTGTCCAGCCGATCAGCGCCCGGCGCGACGGACTGCTCCCCTGGATGTCGGTCATCGTCCTACCCCTGCCTACTTCACGACCGCGGCGGCGAGCCTGGAGAGCGGCTCGGCGAGTGCGTTCACCGCGTCGGACAGCTCCTTCTGCTGGTCCTCGGTGACCTTGTCGTACGAGACGAAGTCGTAGGAGGTCCTGTCCGAGCGGTACTTGTCCAGCAGGGCGCCCAGCGCGGCGAACTGCTTGTCGAGGTCCTTGGTGAGCGCCGGGTCGTTCGCGTCGGCGACCGGCTTCAGCAGCTCGTACGACTTCTGCGCGCCCTCCACGTTGGCCTTGAAGTCGACCAGGTCCGTGTGGGAGTAGCGCTCCTCCTCGCCGGTGACCTTGCCGGTGGCGACCTCGTCGAGGAGTTCCTTGGCGCCGTTGGCCATGGAGGTCGGGGTGATCTCGGCGGTGCCGACCTTCTCCTGCCACTCCTTCAGGTCGGTCACCAGTTGGTCGGCGAGGGTCTTCTCCTCGGCGCCGATCTTCTTGTCCTGCCAGAGGGCCTTCTCCAGACGGTGCCAGCCGGTCCACTTCTGGCCGCCCTCCAGGCCGTCCTCGCGGACGTCGACCTTCGGGTCGATGTCGCCGAAGGACTCGGCGACCGGCTCGGTGCGCTCCCAGCCGAGACGGGAGGGGGCGTACGCCTTCTTCGCCGCCTCCATGTCACCGGACTTCACGGCGTCGGTGAACACCTTCACCTTGGGCAGCGTCTCGTCGGCCTGCGCCTGCGCGTACGCGCGGTAGGCGGCCACGGCCTTGTCCAGGCGCGGGTCGCGCTTGGCGGCGCTGCCGCCGCCGGTGGCCGTGACGTTCTGGCGTATGCCCCTGCCGTTCATGCCCGGCTTGCAGGCGATCTGGTACTCGCCGGCCTTCACCTCGGCGGTGACCGTCTGCTTGGTGCCGGGGCCGATGTTCTCGCGCTCGGCGACGATCCGGTCGTCCGGGAAGAGCAGGTACACCTCGGTCACCTTGGCGCCCTTGTTCTCGACCGCCACCTCGACGTGCCCGGCCGGGAACTCCTTCTTGGACACCTCGCACTTCGAGTCGGTGGCGGACACCCGGATCACGTGGTCGGATCCCTCAGCGGTGCTCTTCTCCGTGCATCCGGTGACGGCGGTCAGAGCCGCCGCGGTGGCGGCGGCGGTGACGACGGAGAGTCGAACGGCTCGCATGCAGGCTCCAGAGAGAATGGTTCGGTGAGGCTTGCCTAATTTAACTGAGCATTACCTGCCCCATACACTTCCGGCCCGTGATTCAGGTCTCACCGGGGTCATCGGGGCTCCGCCCTTCGTTCCCGGTTGGTGTTTGAATGCGCCGGTGACTGACTACGACGTGCTGCGCGTCTTCTGCGGACCCAGCGGCGGCTACGGCAACGAACTCGGCGTCGTCCGGGACGGTTCGCTGATGCCCGGGCAGGACGAGCGACAGGCGTTCGCCGCCAAACTCGGCTTCAGCGAGACCGTGTTCGTCGACGACCCCGAGCGCGGGATCATCGACATCTACACGCCCACGCTGCGGCTGCCGTTCGCCGGGCACCCCTGCGTGGGCACGGCCTGGCTGCTCGATCTGCCCGAACTCCGCACTCCGGCCGGTGTGGTGGGCACGTCAGGACGGCGAGTTCAGCTGGATCGAGGCCCGCCCGGAGTGGGCGCCACCGCGCACGCTGCGGCAGTACGCCAAGGTCGCCGAGGTGGACGGCCTGCCCGTCCCGCCGCCCGGGGAGTGGATTTACGCCTGGGCGTGGGAGGACGAGTCGGCCGGCCGGATCCGGGCCCGGGCCTTCCCCGGCCGCGACGACGGGATCGACGAGGACGAAGCGACGGGCGCGGCGGCGCTCCTGCTCACCGCCCGGCTCGGCCGCGCGCTCAACATCCGCCAGGGGGCGGGCTCACAGATCCTCACGGCGCCGCAGCCGGAGGGGTGGGTGGAGGTCGGGGGCAGGGTGTTTCTGGAACGCCGACCCTAGGCGCTCAGTGGGAACTCCTCGCCCAGAGCCCGGAAGACCGCCGTGTTGAGTGTGTACGCCCGCCGGCACTCGGCGATGACCCGCTGCTTCTCCAGGTCGTCGACCCCGATGCCGTCCAGGAGCGTCCGGTACGTCCTCTTGAACGCCGCCGGGTTGGGGATCCCGTCGAACACATAGAACCGGACCCCGTCACCCTTCCGGGCGAAGCCCCAGGTCCTCTCCGCCGTGTCGCGGATGATCTGGCCTCCGGCGAGGTCGCCCATGTAGCGGGTGTAGTGATGCGCGACGTATCCGCCGGGCCACTGCTCGGCGCACTCCCGCACCCGGCCGGCGTACGTCCGCGTCGCGGGCAGCGCCGTCAGGTGTGCCCGCCACCCGGGTCCGCGCAGATGCGCCAGGTCCCGCTCCAGCGCGGTCAGCCGGAACAGCTCCGGCCGCACGAACGGCCCGGCCACCGGGTCACCCGCCAGCCGGGCGGCGGCGGACTCCAGGGCCTCGTACACGAACCACAGCTGCTCCGTGTACCGCGTGTACGCGTCCACGCCGAGCCTGCCGCCGAGCAGGCCGGTGATGAACGCAGAGGTGTTCGCCTCCCGGTGCTCGTCCTGTGACGCGGTGCGGATGAGCGCCGAGAAGGCCGTGCCGGCCGTCTCCGGGGTGTTCATGGGACCTCCACGGTTTGCCGACACCCTGTCGGCAAAAGCCTACCCGCGATCCACTGCCGGCCCACGCGAAAGAGCCCGCTCTGTGGACAGAGCGGGCTCCGAGGTGTGCGGCGTGGCTACGGCAGCGTGAGGATCTCCGCGCCCGTCTCCGTGACGACCAGCGTGTGCTCGAACTGCGCGGTCCGCTTGCGGTCCTTCGTGACGACCGTCCACCCGTCGTCCCACATGTCGTACTCGTGTGTGCCGAGGGTGAGCATGGGCTCGATGGTGAAGGTCATGCCGGGCTGCATCACCGTGGCCGCGTGCGGGCTGTCGTAGTGGGGGATGATCAGCCCGGAGTGGAACGACGAGTTGATCCCGTGACCGGTGAAGTCCCGCACGACCCCGTATCCGAACCGCTTCGCGTACGACTCGATGACGCGGCCGATGACGTTGATCTGACGGCCGGGCCTGACGGCCTTGACGGCACGGCTCAGGGACTCGCGGGTGCGCTCGACGAGCAGCCGGGACTCCTCGTCCACGTCGCCGACCAGGTAGGTGGCGTTGGTGTCACCGTGGACGCCGCCGATGTACGCCGTCACGTCGAGGTTGATGATGTCGCCGTCGAGCAGGACCGTGGAGTCCGGGATGCCGTGGCAGATGACCTCGTTGATCGAGGTGCACAGCGACTTGGGGAACCCGCGGTAGCCCAGGGTGGAGGGGTAGGCGCCGTGGTCGCACATGTACTCGTGGGCGACCCGGTCCAGCTCGTCGGTGGTGACGCCCGGGGCGATGATCTTCGCCGCCTCGGCCATCGCCTGCGCCGCGATCCGCCCGGCGACGCGCATCGCCTCGACGGTCTCGGGGCTCTGCACCTCGGACCCGGTGTACGGGGTGGGCGCCGGTTTGCCGACGTACTCGGGGCGGCGGATGTTTCCGGGCACGGAACGGGTGGGAGACAGCTCTCCTGGTACGAGCAGCGACTGGCCAGACATGCCAGCGAGTCTATCCAGCGGCCGTGCGGGACCATGGCCGCGGTGAAAGGAGCTCCTGCGATGGCGCTGTTCAGGAAGCGTACGGTCGGCAAGCCGGGCGAGTGGTACTACTGCCTGGTCCACCAGAAGGTCGAGGAGGGCCCGGAGTGCCCGGCGAAGGACCGTTTCGGCCCGTACGCGTCCCGTCAGGAGGCGGAACACGCGATGGAGACGGCACGGGAGCGGAACGTCGAGTGGGAGACGGACCCGCGCTGGCACGACGCGCCTCCGGCGGAACGGGAGGGGGACTGAGCGGGGGCTCGCGCGTCCCGCCGCCGCCGCGCGGCGGGGACAGGAGTCCCCTCACCCGCCTGCCCCGGCGGGCGGGCGGGTGCCCACCGGCCCGGCGCCCGGGGCAACCGGATCTCGGTGGCTACCACCGCGCCGGCGGCGGCTCCGTCAGCTGGTCCGCCAGCCGGGACAGACGGTCCCGGAAGCGGCGGCGGCCCCGTGGGGCCGGCAGCCGGTTCTCCCCGGCCGCCGCACTCACCAGGTGCTGCACCGCGTCCAGGTCCAGATCCGTGTCCTCGGGCACCGCCAGCGACTCATGGGCCAGAGCCGTCAGGTCCCGGTCCCCGGCGTCCAGCGCCAGCACCGTCGCCCCGGCCCGCCGCGCGTCGTGGACCCGCTCCAGCAGCCCCGCCCCCGGCGCGGCGGGCGACACCACCAGCAGGGTCTCCCCGCGCCGCGCCGCCGACAGTCGCCCCAGCCCCACCGCCAGGTGCGCCGGATCCGAGGCCCGCGCCGCGTGCCGCACCAGCGTCGGGGACAGCTCCGGCGTGCCGGACCAGGCCGCCTCGTCTACCAGGTGCGCCGCCAGGTGCCACGGCTCGTAGTCCTGGGTGCCGGCGAGCAGCAGCCCGCCCCCGTGCGACACCACGGACCCGCGCAAGGTCCCCGCGAACCGCCGGGTGGCGACCGGCCACTCGGTCCCGGCGAGCACTTCCCGCAGCAAGGCGACCCGTACGGCGTCCATACGCAGGCATCCTGCCGCAAACGGCTTCTGGGGAGCGGGAGTTCCCCCTGAATTCCCCCGACCCGGGGACGGGTCGGGACCACCGGCCACAGGAGCACCACCGCCCCCACCACCGGCCCTGCGCAGGGGACCTTCCGCCGGATCCCATGACGGCCCTCACCTGAGCGGCGCGGCCGGCCGGGGCGCACGTAGAGTCGGCCCATGACCTCTACCGACAGTGCATCCAAGGCCCCCGCCAAGGACCCCTGGGACCTCCCCGACGTCTCCGGACACGTCGTCGGCGTGCTCGGCGGCACCGGGCCGCAGGGCAAGGGCCTCGCCTACCGGCTCGCCCGGGCCGGCCAGAAGGTGATCATCGGCTCCCGTGCCGCGGAACGCGCGCAGGCCGCCGCCGAGCAGATCGGCCACGGCATCGAGGGAGCCGACAACGCCGAGACCGCGCGGCGCAGCGACATCGTGATCGTCGCCGTGCCGTGGGAGGGCCACGGCCCGCTGCTCCAGTCGCTGCGCGAGGAGCTGGCCGGCAAGCTCGTCGTCGACTGTGTCAACCCGCTCGGCTTCGACAAGAAGGGTGCCTACGCGCTGAAGCCGGAGGAGGGCAGCGCCGCCGAGCAGGCCGCCGCTCTGCTGCCGGAATCGCGGGTCACCGCCGCCTTCCACCACCTGTCCGCCGTCCTCCTGGAGGACCCGGAGGTCGAGCAGATCGACACGGACGTCATGGTCCTCGGTGAGGAGCGGGCCGATGTGGAGATCGTGCAGGCGCTGGCCGGACGCATCCCGGGCATGCGCGGCATCTTCGCGGGCCGGCTACGCAACGCCCACCAGGTGGAGTCGCTGGTGGCGAACCTGATCTCCGTCAACCGGCGGTACAAGGCACACGCCGGCCTCCGGATCACGGACGTATGACCTGATGGGGGACACTGGTCGGCGAAGCAGTTCCGAGCAGTGCGAGCATTCCGAGCAGTGTCCCCCGACAGGAGAGCCGAGCCCATGCCCCGCCTAGCCCTCTACGCCCTCGCCGTCTGCGTCCTCTCCGTTGCCGCGGCCGTCGTCTCCTTCGTCCAGGGCAGCTGGCTCGGCATCGTGTGGATCCTGCTCGCGGGCGTGTCGTCCAACATGACCTGGTACTACTTCAAGCGCGCCCGCGCGGGCCGGTCGGACGGGGCGAAGTCCGTCACGGGCTGACCGAGCAGAACTCGTTGGTGCCCTGCCAGAAGCGGTACAGCTCCTGACCGCAGTACCGGTCGAAGTCGCCGATGCGCAGGCCGTTCAGGATGGTGCCGATCACGTCGAAGAAGGCGTTGTTGACGGACGGCACCCACAGCAGTGCGAACACGAAGAGCAGGCCGAACGGCGCGAAGGGCTCCACCTGGCGCCGGACGCTGTACGGCAGCCAGGGCTCCAGAATGCCGTAGCCGTCCAGCCCGGGCACCGGCAGGAAGTTCAGGATCGTCGCCGAGACCTCCAGCAGGGCGAGGAAGGCCAGGGCGAACCGGAAGTCCCGCGGCACCCCGTCCAGCGCGCCCAGCCAGAACGGGGCCGTCAGGAGCGCCGCGAACACCACGTTCGTCAGCGGACCCGCCGCCGAGATCAGGCTGTGCCGCCAGCGGCCCCGGATCCGGCCCCGCTCGATGAACACCGCGCCGCCCGGCAGACCGATCCCGCCCATGATCACGAAGACCACCGGCAGCACGATGCTCAGCAGGGCGTGCGTGTACTTCAGCGGGTTCAGCGTGAGGTAGCCCTTCGCGCCGACCGAGATGTCGCCGCTGTGCAGGGCGGTGCGGGCGTGCGCGTACTCGTGCAGGCACAGGGAGACCACCCAGGCCGCCGTCACGAACAGGAACACGGCGACGCCGGGCTGCTCGGCGAACCCGCTCCAGGTGGCCCAGCCGGTGACCGCCGTCACGGCCAGAATCCCGACGAACACGGGACTGATCCTGCGGTCACTGCGCCGGGCGGCGGCGGTGGTCATGGGTCTCCCTGATCTCGTACACATACGGCGACGGCCCGACGGTACCGGGCGCACCGGGAAAACGTCTCGCCCAAGGGGCCGAGTTCCGGTGCCCGCGCCGCGCCACGCGGAAACCCCGTGACCACCGGTGACGGTGGCGGGGAGAATGACCCCGTGCGCTATCGCCTTCTCGGTACCACCCAGGCACTCCGCCCCGACGGCACGCCCCTGCCCGTCGGCGGGGCGCGGCTGCGTGCCTTGCTGACCGTGCTCGCGCTGCGGTCCGGCCGGGCCGTGCCGGCCGCCCTGCTCGTCGACGAGGTGTGGGACGGCGACCCGCCGGCCGACGCGCCCGGCGCACTGCAGGCACTGGTGGGACGGCTGCGCCGGGCGCTCGGTGCGGACGCCGTGGAGTCCGTGGACGGCGGCTACCGGCTGGCCGCCGCGCCGGACGACGTCGACCTGCACCGGTTCGAGCGGCTCACCGGGGAGGGTCTGCGCGCACTGGCCGACGGCGACCCCGCGAAGGCGGCGGTCGTGCTGGACGACGCCCTCGCGCTGTGGCGCGGCCCCGCCCTCGCCGACCTGCCCGGCCGCACCGCCGAGGCCGCCCGCTGGGAGACCCGCCGTCTCGACGCACGCCGCGCCCGCCTCACCGCCGGGCTGGCCCTCGGCCACGGCGAGCAGCACCTGCCCGAGCTGACCGCCCTGTGCGACCTCCACCCCCTGGACGAGCCCCTCCAGGCGCTGCGCCTGCGCGCCCTGCGCGACGCGGGCCGCCCGGCTCAGGCCCTCGCCGCCTACGAGGACGTACGGCAGCTGCTCGCGGACCGGCTGGGCTCCGACCCGGGGCCCGAACTGCGTGCGCTCCACGAGGAGTTGCTGCATGCACCGGGCGCCGCGCCCACCGCGGTCCCGTCCCACGGCGGCACCCCCGCCGCGCCCCTGCCTCCCGGCAACCTCCGCGCCCGGCTCACCTCCTTCGTCGGGCGCGACGCCGACATCGACGCCCTTCGCGGTGATCTCGCCCAGGCCCGGCTCGTCACCCTGCTCGGGCCCGGGGGGGCCGGAAAGACGCGGCTGTCCCAGGAGGCCGCCGAGACGGTGGCGCACGAACTGCGGGACGGCGTGTGGCTGGCCGAACTCGCTCCCGTCGACGACCCCGAGGCCGTGCCCGAGGCCGTGCTCACCGCCGTCGGCGCGCGCGAGACCGTGCTGCGCGGCGCCGGCGCCGAGGAGATGCGTGCCGTCGCCGACCGGCACGACGACCCCCTCGTCCGCCTCGCCGAGCACTGCGCACGGCGCCGCATGCTGCTCATCCTCGACAACTGCGAGCACGTCGTGGACGCCGCCGCCCACCTCGTCGCGCACCTGCTCGAACGCTGCCCCGGCCTGACGGTCCTCGCCACCAGCCGGGAACCCCTCGGCGTCCCCGGAGAGGTGCTGCGCCCCGTCGAGCCGCTGCCGCAACCGTACGCGCTGGAACTGCTCGCCGACCGCGGCGCCGCCGCCCGGCTCGGCTTCCGCGTCGAGGACGACCCCGAGGCCGCCGCCGAGATCTGCCGCCGCCTCGACGGGCTGCCCCTCGCCATCGAACTGGCGGCCGCCCGCCTCCGCATGCTCACCCCCCGCCAGATCGCCGACCGGCTCGACGACCGCTTCCGGCTGCTGACCTCCGGCAGCCGCACCGTGCTGCACCGCCAGCAGACCCTGCGGGCCGTCGTCGACTGGTCCTGGGACCTCCTCGACGAGGACGAACGCGCGGTGCTGCGCCGGCTGTCCGTCTTCTCCGGCGGCTGCGACCTGACCGCCGCCGAGGCCGTGTGCGGGCCCGCCGCCCTGGAGGCACTCGGTTCGCTCGTCGACAAGTCCCTCGTCGTGGCCGCCCCGTCGGGCGACGGCGCGATGCGTTACCGGCTCCTCGAGACGGTCGCCGAGTACGCCGGGGAACGGCTCGACGAGTCGGGTGAGCGGTCCGACGCCGAACACGCACACCTCACCTACTACCGTGAACTGGCCCGGACCACCGACCCGTTGCTGCGCTCCTCACAGCAACGGCCGGCGGTCGAACGCCTGCAGCTCGAGTACGAGAACCTGCGTACCGCCCTGCGCCACGCCGTCGCCGCCCGCGACGAACAGGAGGCGCTGTGCCTGCTGCTCTCGCTGTGCTGGTACTGGCAGATGCGGGACCTGCGCACAGAGGCCCGCGCCTGGTCGACCGCGGTCATGGCCCTGGGCCCCGCCCCGTTCACCTCGCCCGCGCGTCCGGTGCCGGACCTGCTGGACCGGCCCACCGACACCCCGCCGCCGATGCGCCCCGAGGTCCTCGACGAGGCCCGCCGCGGCGCGCATCTCGTCCATCTCGCCTGCATGGACATGGACATCCAGGCATGGGAGACACCCGAGGCCAAGGAGAAGCTGAGCGTCATCAGCCGGACCTACCGCCCCGGGCAGCCGCAGACCTGCCGGGTGCCCGGGTTCCTGTGGTTCTTCGCCGTTCTGCTCACCACGGACATGGACCGTGTGCGCACGGTCCTCGACGAGTCGGTCCGCACCTGCCGCGAGCTCGGCTACACCTGGGAGCTGGCCCAGACCCTGCAGTTGCGCGCCAACATCTTCGCCAACCGCGTCGACTGGACGGACGACGCGACCCGGGACGCGGACGAGGCACTGGAGATCTTCCGTCGCCTCGGCGACGCCTGGGGCACGGCCGAGGCCCTGTCCGCCCGTGGTGAGGCGCACGAACGCCGCGGTGACTACCTGCTCGCCGCCGCCGACTACGAGGCCGCGCAGCGTCAGGCCGAACAGCTCGGTGCCCGCTCACAGATGGCCGTGCTCGGCGCCCGCCTCGGCAGTGCCCTGCTGGACGCGGGGGAGTCCGAGCGGGGTGAACGGCTGCTGCGCCAGGTGATCGAGGAACGCCACGGCGCGATGGACGCCATGCCGTTCGCCCGGATCTTCCTGGCGATGTGGCTCGGCCGGACGGACCGCGTCGCCGAGGCGCGCGAGCAACTCCAGTCGGTCCGCGAGGAGTTCGGCGCCGTGTCCTTCGCGGTCTTCGACGGGATGGTGATCGGCCTGGACGCCTGGCTGGACGCTGTCGAGGAGCGGTACGAGGAGGCACTCGCCAAGGTGCGCACGGCACTCGCACGCGCGGCGGACCGGATGAGCCTGGTGATCGCGCCGCACATGGCCTCCGTGCATCTGGTCACCGCGGCGATCGCGCTCGCGGGCGTGGACGGCGGGCGTCGCGCCGGGGACGCGGCCCGGTGCGTGGCCGCCGCCGACGGGCTGCTGCCGCCCGGCCACGTCCGGGCACCCGCGGAGCTCGACGCACGCGCCAGGGCGGAGGCGGGTGCCCGGACCGCGCTGGGCGACCCGGCCTACTTGGCCGCGTACGCGGAGGGCGGCGGCCTCACTCTGGAGGAGGCCGCCGCCCTCGTGTGACGCGGACCGGCTGGGCTCGGGCCGGGCGTCAGCTCTTGTTGTTGAACTTGCGGATGGCGATCGGCGCCATGACCAGCGTGAGGACGGCCGACCAGGCGAGGGTCATCAGCACGCTGTGGGCGACCGGCCCCCCGTTCATCAGGCTCCGGGCGGCGTCCGCGAGCGTCGACAGCGGGTTGTAGTCGGTGAACGCCTGCAGCCAGCCCGGCATGGTGTTGGTCGGGGCGAAGATCGACGAACCGAACTGCAGCGGCATCAGCACGAGAAACCCCATTCCTTGGACGGCCTGGGCGCTCTTCAGCACCACGCCCAGGGTCAGGAAGATCCACATGACTCCGAACCCGAAGAGGACCGACAGGCCGATCGCCGCGAAGAGGCCCGGGACGTTCGACACCGACAGTCCGAGCATGAAGCCCACCGTGAGCAGAACCGCAGTGGCGAACAGCATCCGCCCGAGCTCCACAGTGATCTTCGCGACCAGGACGGAGGCGCGACTGATCGGCAGGGACCGGAAGCGGTCCATCACGCCCTTGTGGAAGTCCTCGTTGAATCCGGTGCCGACGCCCTGCGCGATGTTCATACCCATCATCGCCATCAGGCCGGGGACCACGTAGTTGACGTACGCATGCCGGTTGTGGGTGCCCGCGATCGCGCCGCCGAAGACGAACACGAACAGCAGGCAGAAGATGATCGGGAACAGGATCGCGTCGAACATCGACTCCGGGTCCTGCCGGATCCACAACAGGTTGCGGCGGACCAGGGCACCGATGTGGCGCAGGTTCGCGCGCAGTCCGATACGGCCTTCGGAGACCGGCGGAGAGCTGATGGTGTTCGAGGGGGCGGCGCGCAGCGCCTCGTTCAGGGTGGTGGGCGACGGGTGGGCGCTCATGCGGCGACCTCCTCACGGGTGGGGGACGCGTCCTGCGGGGCACCGGCCTTGTGGCCGGTGAGGGACAGGAACACCTCGTCCAGGCTGGGCAGTTCGGTGGAGATGCCGGCGAGCGTGATGCCGCGGGCGGTGAGCGCGCCGACCACGGCGGTCAACTGCTCGTCGCTGAGGATCGGCACGAGGACGGTGCCGGTCTCGGTGTCCACGGTCGCGCTGCCGGGGCCGGTGAGGCCGAACTCGTCGAGCGCCGTGGCCGTCGGGCGCAGCTCCGTCGGGTCGGCCGGGCGGACGCGCAGCGTACGGCCGCCGACCTTGGCCTTCAGTTCGTCGATGCGGCCGCCCGCGATGACCTTGCCGCGGTCGATGACGGTCAGCTCGGAGGCGAGTTGCTCGGCCTCCTCCATGTACTGGGTGGTGAGCAGCACGGTCGCGCCCTCGGCGACCATCCGCTTGACCTCGGTCCACACCTCGTTCCGGGTGCGCGGGTCGAGGCCGGTGGTCGGCTCGTCCAGGTAGAGCACCGCCGGGTGCCCGATCATCGAGGCGGCGAGGTCCAGGCGCCGGCGCATACCGCCGGAGTACGTGGACGCCGGGCGCTTCGCGGCCTCGGTGAGCGAGAACCGCTCCAGCAGCCCGTCGGCCCGGGCGCGGGCCTCCTTGCGGGGCAGGTCGAGGAGCCGGCCGATCATGTACAGGTTCTCGAAACCGGACAGCTTCTCGTCCACGGAGGCGTACTGGCCGGTGAGGCCTATCACGCGGCGTGTCTGCCGCGGCTGCCGTACGACGTCGTAGCCGGCGACCACGGCGTGGCCGGCGTCCGGGGTGATCAGGGTGGACAGGCAGCGCACGAGGGTGGTCTTGCCGGCACCGTTCGGCCCCAGCACGCCGAGGACGGTGCCCTCGCGCACATCGAGGTCGACGCCGTCCAGCGCCTTGGTCTCACCGTAGTGCTTGACCAGCCCCCGCACGGTGACGGCCGCGTCCGGTGCGGCGTCGTTCGGGGTGTTGTCGATTCGCGTCATGCCACGAAGGTGTCAGGCCCCACCGACAAACGACCGACAGCGCACCTACAGCCGCCGACAGCCCACCCACTGGCCGCCGACAGCACCGACAACTCCCCGACGAACAGCGCAACCATCAATGGAGGAACCACGACGGGCAGCAACCAGGTCCGCGAGAGCGGCGCCGGTTCAGGCGCAAAAGGCGGCAGCCCGCCGACGGGGGAAGATCGGCGGGCTGTCGCGCGCCACCTGAAGGGGCGCGGGGCGGTGGCATTGTGGGCCTTCGCCGTGCGGACGCTCAGCGAAGGAAGGTCAGTGGACCGAGTGCTCCTCGAGCGGGAACGTCCCGCCCACCACGTCCTCGGCGAACGCCCTCGCCGCGTCACCCATCACCTGTCGCAGGTCCGCGTACTGCTTCACGAACTTCGGCACCCGGCCCCCGGTCAGTCCGAGCATGTCCGTCCACACGAGCACCTGCGCGTCCGTGTCCGGACCGGCGCCGATGCCGACCGTCGGAATGTGCAGCACCCGCGTCACCTCGGCCGCCAGCTCCGCCGGGACCAGCTCCAGGACCACCGCGAACGCGCCCGCGTCCTGCACCGCCTTGGCATCCCGCAGCAGCTGCGCGGCCGCCTCCTCGCCGCGGCCCTGCACGCGGTACCCCATGGCGTTCACGGACTGGGGGGTGAGGCCGATGTGCGCCATGACCGGGATGCCGGACTCCACCAGCAGCTCGATCTGGCGGTGCGAGCGCTCGCCGCCCTCCAGCTTCACCGCGCCGACCCCGGCCTCCTTCACCAGCCGGGTTGCCGAGCGCAGCGCCTGCACCGGGCCCTCCTGGTACGAGCCGAAGGGCAGGTCGCCGACGATCAGGGCGCGCCTGGTGCCCCGTACGACCGCGGCGGAGAGCATGGTCATCTCGTCGAGGGTGACGGGCACGGTCGTCTCGTACCCCAGGTGGCAGTTGCCCGCCGAGTCGCCGACGAGCATCACCGGGATCCCGGCCTCGTCGAACACGGACGCGGTCATCGCGTCGTAGGCGGTGAGCATGGGCCACTTCTCGCCGCGCTCCTTGGCGGCGGTGATGTCGCGGACGGTGATGCGGCGGGTGCTCTTCCCCCCGTACAGCGCCTTGCTGCTGTCGGAGGACCTGAGCGTGCCCTGAGCGTGCTGCCCCTGGGCAGCCGAAAGCTGCGTCATCGCAACGGCTCCTTCTGTCATCTCGAGGCGCCCTGACGGCGTCCCCGGACCACTCCCATGGTGGCACCTCGTGCCACGCGCGGCTAGGGCAGGGGGCGCACCCGGCGCCCCGCCGGGCGGGGAGCCCGTTCAACCCCGAGGGGCCGGGCCTGCGTCTCCCGTATGGGGCCGGACACGTGACCCGGATCTCTCCTTAAGGAGTCCGTAAAGACTTCCGATACGAGACGGTTCCGTATCGGAAGTCGCCTAGGCTCGCTCATATGACTACCCCTGCTGCCCCTGTCGAACGGCGGGTGCCCGATGCCGTGCACCGGCGCCGGTGGGCCATCCTCGGCGCGCTGATGCTCAGCCTGCTGATCGTGGTGCTCGACAACTCCATCCTGAACGTCGCCATCAAGACGATCTCCACCCCCGCGCCGACCGGCCTCGGCGCCACCCAGAGCGAGCTGGAGTGGGCCATCAACGCCTACACGCTCGTCTTCGCCGGGCTGCTGTTCACCGCGGGGCTGCTGGGCGACCGTCTGGGCCGGAAGAAGGCGCTGCTGGCCGGTCTCGTGGTGTTCGGCGCGGGGTCGGCGCTCGCCGCGGAGTCCGGTTCACCCGATCAGCTGATTGCGTTCCGCGCCCTCATGGCTCTAGGCGCGGCCTTCGTGATGCCGGCCACGCTCGCCGTCCTCATGAACGTCTTCGAGCGCGACGAGCAGCCCAAGGCCATCGGCATCTGGGCCGGCGGCGTCGGCCTCGCCATCGCCATAGGGCCCATCACCGGCGGGGTGCTGCTGGACCACTTCTGGTGGGGTTCCGTCTTCCTGATCAACGTGCCGATCGTGATCCTGGCGCTCGCCCTGATGATCTGGCTGGTCCCCGACTCCCGCGACCCCAACCCAGGGCGCCTCGACCCCATCGGCGTCGTGCTGTCCGTCGTCGGCCTGGTCCTGCTCGTCTACGGCATCATCAAGGGCGGCCAGCTCGCCGACTTCACCGACACCAAGGTGATCGGGACCATACTGGCCGGTCTCGCCGTCCTCGCGCTCTTCGTCGTGTTCGAGAAGCGCAGCGACCACCCGTCCATCGACGTCGGCTACTTCAAGAACAAGGCCTTCTCCTCGGCCATCACCGCGATCTCCCTGGTCTTCTTCGCGCTGATGGGCGTGACCTTCTTCTCCGTCTTCTACACCCAGAGCGTGCGCGGCTACTCGCCGCTGCAGGCCGGTCTGCTGTTGCTGCCGCTGGCCGCCGCACAACTGATCTTCGCGCCGCGTGCCCGGCTGGTGGTCGACCGGTTCGGCAACAAGGCCACGACCACCGCGGGCATGCTCATCATCGCCGCGATGCTCGCCGCGTTCGCCGCCCTGACGGCGGACACGCCCATCTGGATCCTCGAAGTCCTGTTCTTCCTGATGGGCACCGGGATGGCACACATCATGACCCCGACCAGTGTCGTCATAATGCAGGCACTTCCCCGCGAGAAGGCCGGCTCCGCGTCCGCGCTCAGCAACACCTTCCGTCAGGTCGGTGGCGCGCTCGGCATCGCGGTGCTCGGCTCGGTGCTGTCGACGTCGTACCGCGACGGCATCCAGGACAAGCTGACGTTCCTGCCGGCCGGCGTACGCCACACCGCGGGCGAATCCATCGAGGCGACCCTCGGTGTGGCCTCCAAGCTCGGCCCGAAGGGCAGGGTCCTCGTCTCCCCGGCCAACGACGCCTTCCTGCACGCCATGCACGTCACCGCGCTGTGGGGCGCGGGCGTGGCGGTGCTCGGCGCGGTGGTGGTCGCGCTGTTCCTGCCCGGGAAGGCGCCCGCGCGGACCGGCACGGAGGAGCCGGAGCTGGTCGCGGCCGATCACTGACGGTACGTCAAGGCGGGCACTCGGACAGCCGGGTGCCCGTTGACGACAGACAGCGGGGGAACATCCCACCGCCCGCGAAGGACGGAGTCGAACGTGAGCCTCGCCGAGAGCAGGCCCCGGACCCAGCAGCAGGAGTGGCCCGTGCGCGGACGTCCACGCAGCGAGGCCGTCGAACGGGCCATCATCGAAGGGGTGATGAAACTCATCGAGGACGGCGTGTCCCTCGCCGACCTGTCCATAGAGCGCATCGCCCGCACCGCGGGTGTCGGCAAGGCCACCATCTACCGGCGGTGGAACAACAAGGAGGACCTCTTCGTCGACGTCCTGCGCTCCGCCGACCCCGAGGACCCCGAACTGCCGGGCACCTCGATGCGCGACGACCTCGTCATGCTGCTGGAGTGGCTGCGGCAGCGCGCCCTGGCCAGCCGCTCCTCGGCGATCCTGCGCAACGTGCACGCGCAGATGAAGTCCAGCCCCAAGATCTGGGCCGCCTATCACGCGACGGTCATAGCACCCCGGCGCCGGCTCAGCCTCGACATCCTGCGTCGCGGACAGCGGAACGGCGAGCTGCGCACGGACGTGGACCTCGATCTGATGAACGACATGCTGGTCGCCCCCATGCTCGTACGCTCCCTGCTGCGCCCCGAGGCGCCACTCGAGGAGGGCCTGAGCGAGCGGATCGTCGACACGGCACTGGAAGGCCTACGACCCGTCAGATCGTAACGCCCACGTGCCGGTTTCCCGGGCGTGTGTGCGCGTTTCGTCACAGAAGTCCCCTCAGGAACCCCCGTTCGGAACTCCGTACGCCGCCTCGTTCGTCCTCGTGCGCGTACGGCCGTCACGGGGCGGCAGGGACGGAGCCGATCATCCCCTAGGGTCGTTACCGCGGGGGGACGACGGTGTGCACGGCAAGGTGTGAGGCGACGGTATGACGCAGGCGTACATGACGGAGACGGGTGGCGGCGGCACGGGGCCGGGCCGCGGAGGATCCCGGCTCCGGCGCCTGTACGACGGTCTGCGCGGTGACCGCGGCATCTGGCGCCGCGGCATCGTCCTGGCCGCGCTCGCGGTGGTCCTCGCCCTGGTGATGCTGCTGCACGCGCGGATCCCCAACAGGGTCGGAAACCTCGGCTCCCTGACGGAGACGTTCCTGCCGTGGTTCGGGATCGTGGGTGTGCCGCTGCTGCTGATCCTCGCACTGCTGCGGAAGTCGGCGACGGCGCTGATCGCGGTGCTGGTGCCCGTGACGGTCTGGCTGAACCTCTTCGGCGGGCTGCTCGGCGACAAGAGCGGCAGCGGCGGCGACCTGACCGTCGCCACGCACAACGTGAACGCCGACAACCCCGACCCGTCCGGCACCGCCCGGGACGTGGCCGCGTCCGGCGCGGACGTGCTGGCGCTGGAGGAGCTGAAGGCGTCCGCGGTGCCGGTGTACGAGCGGGCGCTGGCGTCGACGTACGGGTACCACTCGGTGCAGGGCACGGTCGGGCTGTGGAGCAGGTACCCGCTGAGCGGGGTCGAGCCCGTGGACATCAAGCTGGGCTGGACGCGGGCGATGCGGGCCACCGTGAAAACGCCGGAGGGCGAGGTCGCCGTCTACGTCGCCCACATGCCCTCCGTGCGGGTGAAGCTGGCGGCCGGGTTCACGGCGCGGCAGCGGGACACCAGCGCGGACGCGCTCGGGGAGGCCATCGCCGACGAGAAGCTCGGCAAGGTGATCGCGCTCGGCGACCTGAACGGCACCATGAACGACCGAGCGCTCAACGCCGTCACGTCCCAGATGCGTTCGACGCAGGGCGCGGCCGGCAGCGGGTTCGGGTTCAGCTGGCCGGCGTCGTTCCCGATGGCGCGGATCGACCAGATCATGGTCAGGGGCGTGGACCCGGTGAGCTCGTGGACGCTGCCGCGGACGGGGAGCGACCATCTGCCGGTGGCGGCGCGTGTGAACGTCACCACGTCTTAACCCGGCGGAATACTGGGCCTGCCAGACTTTGTTCCGTACGTGAACATACGAACGCAGACGACGACGTACGGAACCTCGTTTTGGAAAGGCACAGGCACCTCATGCCCCTGGCCCTGCTCGCCCTCGCCGTGGGCGCCTTCGGCATCGGCACGACCGAGTTCGTGATGATGGGCCTCCTGCCCAATGTCGCGGACGACCTGCACATATCCATCCCCACCGCCGGGCACCTGGTCTCGGCGTACGCCCTGGGCGTGGTGATCGGCGCGCCGCTGCTCGCCGCGGTCACCGCGCGCATGTCCAGGCGCACGGTCCTGATCGGTCTGATGGCCCTGTTCGTGCTGGGCAACGCCCTCTCGGCGCTGGCGCCCGGCTACGACTCGCTGCTGGCCGCCCGCTTCCTGAGCGGGCTGCCGCACGGGGCGTTCTTCGGCGTCGGCGCGGTCGTCGCCACCAACCTGGTGGCGCCCGAGCGCAAGGCCCGCTCGGTCTCGCTGATGTTCCTGGGCCTGACGGTCGCGAACATCGCGGGCGTGCCGGTGGCCACGCTGATGGGCCAGCACCTGGGGTGGCGCGCGACGTTCCTGGGCGTGAGCGCGATCGGCCTGGCCGCGATCGCCTCCCTCTTCCTGCTGATCCCGCACGACCACACCCACGCCCCGGCCGGCGGCCTGCGCGGCGAACTGGCCGCCCTGCGCTCGCTGCCCGTGTGGCTGGCACTGGGAACGACGGTGGCGGGCTTCGGCGCGCTGTTCTCGGCGTACAGCTATGTCACGCCGATGCTGACGGACGCGGCGGGCTACGCCGACTCGAGCGTGACGCTCCTGCTGGCCCTGTTCGGCGTGGGCGCGACGATCGGCAACCTGATGGGCGGCCGGCTGGCGGACCACTCGCTGCGAGGCACGCTGTTCGGCGGCCTGACGTCGCTGGCGGCGGTCCTGTCCCTCTTCCCGCTCCTGATGAGCGCCCAGTGGAGCGCCACCCTGGCGGTGACACTGCTGGGCATGGCGGCGTTCGTCACCGGGTCGCCGCTGCAGCTGATGGTGATGGAGAAGGCGTCGGCGGCGCCGTCGCTGGCCTCCTCGGCGAACCAGGCGGCGTTCAACATGGCGAACGCGGGCGGAGCGTGGATCGGCGGCCTCGCGCTCGCCGCGGGCTTCGGCGTGACCTCTCCGGCGGTGGCCGGGGCGGGGCTGGCGGTGCTGGGGCTGGCGGTGGCCGGGGTGGCCTACGCGGTGGACCGGCGGCGGGAGGATGTCCGGGTGGGCCGGGTGGTCGCCACCCACGTCCCCGCGCAGTCCGGCGCCCTGCATCCCTGACCCCGGGGGGCTCCGCCCCTGGACCCGATCTCACTGGGTGCTCGGACCGGCTGGATCCGGTGCGGCAGGAATGGAGCGGCGGGGTGGTGGGGTGCGTCACGGGCACTGCTGCGCCTTGCTGCTGCCGCAGTCCCTGATCTGGATCTTCGTGCCGTCGGCGTTGGCGCCGTTCAGCACCTCCAGGCATTTCTGCGCGTTGACGTTCGCCAGGGTGTAGTGGCCGTCGTAGACCGCCCACACCTGCCACCTCTGGGCGCTGCTGCCGTTGCAGGTGTAGATCTGCACCGGGGTGCCGTTGGTCTTCCCGGACCCCTGCACGTCCAGGCACTTGCCCGAGGCCCCCGGTACCTGGATCTCCAGCGGGGCTTCACCGATCCAGCCGAGGCCGCCTTCGGTGTTGTAGTCCAGCCAACGGGTGGAGTAGTCCGCGATCCACCGCTGGCCGAGGAGCTTCGCCTCTCGTCTTCCCGGGGTCGATCGGTGCGGCGGAGGCGCAGCGCCTCAGCGCGGCCGACGGCCGGCCGGTCGTCTTCTGGCGGCCGGGCTGCACGTACTGCAGCCGGATCGACTTGAGTGATGCGCTCTGGTTCAAGAGCAGCCACAGCAACGGTGACGGCGGGGAATGCGTAGAAGTAGCCAGCGACTTCCCCGGCGCCGCCCTCTGGCGCAAGTCGACCTACAGCGGCGACTTCGAGGACGCCTGCGTCGAAGTCGCCCACAACATCCCCGGCCTCGTCCCCGTCCGTGACTCCAAGGTGCCCGACGGCCTCGTCCTCGTCCTCACCGCCGCCGCCTGGGCCCCCTTCGTCGCCTCGCTGAAGAGGTGAACCGGGGCCCAGGGGCCGTCACCGTCACGCCTCCGGGGCGTCGAAGCGGGCGAGGTCCCGCAGCCAGGCCCGCGCGTTGCCGTCGGACGGGGCGCGCCAGTCGCCGCGCGGAGAGAGTGAACCGCCGGCCGAGACCTTCGGCCCGTTCGGCATGGCCGACCGCTTGAACTGCGCGAACGCGAAGAAGCGACGGCAGAAGACCTCCAGCCAGTGCCGGATCTCCGGCAGGTCGTACGCCACCCGCTTGGCCTCGGGGAAGTTCGGCGGCCAGGCGCCGGCCTCGGGGTCGTGCCAGGCGTGCCAGGCCAGGAAGGCGATCTTGGAGGGCCGGAAGCCGTAGCGCAGCACGTGGAAGAGCGTGAAGTCGTGCAGCGCGTACGGGCCGATCTTGGACTCGGTGGACTGCATCTCCTCGCCCGGTACCAGTTCCGGGCTGATCTCGGTGTCGAGGATCGCGGCGAGCGTCCTGCCCGTCTCCTCGTCGAACTGGCCGCTGCTGATCACCCAGCGGATCAGGTGCTGGATCAGAGTCTTCGGCACCCCGCCGTTGACGTTGTAGTGGCTCATCTGGTCGCCCACGCCGTATGTGGACCAGCCGAGCGCCAGCTCCGACAGGTCCCCGGTGCCCAGCACGATGCCGCCGCGCTGGTTGGCCAGCCGGAACAGGTAGTCGGTGCGCAGCCCGGCCTGCACGTTCTCGAAGGTGACGTCGTACACCGGCTCGCCGGAGGCGAACGGGTGGCCCATCTCCTCCAGCATCAGCCGCGCGGTGGGTGTGATGTCCAGCTCGGCAGCGGTCACGCCGAGCGAGTTCATCAGCTTGTGGGCGTTGTCCTTGGTGTGGTCGCTGGTGGCGAAGCCGGGCAGCGTGAAGGCCAGGATGTCGCTGCGCGGACGGCCCGCGCGGTCCATCGCCCGGGCGGCGACGATCAGCGCGTGCGTGGAGTCCAGGCCGCCCGACACCCCGATGACCACCTTCGGGCCGCCGATCGCCGCGAGGCGCTGCTGGAGGCCCTCGACCTGGATGTTGTACGCCTCGTAGCAGTCCAGGGCGAGGCGGTCGGGGTCGGCCGGAACGAACGGGAAGCGCTCCAGGCGACGGCGCAGCCCCAGGTCGGTGAGCGGCGGATCGAGCTCGAAGGAGACCGTCCGGAAGTCGCCGGTCCGCGCGCGGTGCGTGCGGCGGTTGTCGTCGAACGTGCCCATGCGCTGCCGCTCCTGCCGCAGCAGGTCGAGGTCCACGTCGGCCACCGCGTAGCTGTCGCCGAGCGGGAACCGCTCGGTCTCGGCCAGCAGCACGCCGTTCTCGTAGATCATGGTCTGGCCGTCCCAGGACAGGTCGGTGGTCGACTCGCCCAGCCCGGCCGCCGCGTAGACGTACGCCGCGAGGCAGCGGGAGGACGCCGAGCGGCACAGCAGCTTGCGGTCCTCGGCCCGTCCGACCGTGATCGGGCTGCCCGAGAGGTTGACGAGGACAGTCGCACCGGCGAGGGCCGCCTCCGCACTGGGCGGCACCGGCACCCACATGTCCTCGCAGATCTCCGCGTGCAGCACCAGACCGGGGACGTCCTCGGCCGCGAACAGCAGATCCACGCCGAAGGGCACGGCCTCGCCGCCGACGCGGATCGACCCGCCGCGCTCGTCGGCGCCGTCGCCGATCTGCCGGCGCTCGTAGAACTCCCGGTAGTTCGGCGGGTACGACTTGGGCACGACACCCAGGACGCGGCCGCGGTGCACGATCACCGCGCAGTTGTAGACCCGGTTGCGGTGGCGCAGCGGGGCGCCGACGACCAGGACCGGCAGCAGATCCGCCGACCCGGTCACCACGTCCTGAAGCGCCTCCTCGACCTGGTCGAGCAGCGCGTCCTGAAGCAGCAGGTCCTCGATCGAGTAGCCGCACAGCACCATCTCCGGGAAGACGGCGACGGCGACCCCCTCCCCGGCGCACCGGCGCGCGTGGCGCAGGACCGCTTCGGCGTTGGCGTGCGGGTCCGCGATGACGGTGTGACCCGTGCACGCGGCGACGCGTGCGAAGCCATGCTGATAGATCGACCAGAAGTTCAACGGAGGCACGGGCCCAGTGTAATCGTCAGAGCGACGCGATGGGGTGGTGCGGGGTGTGTGCCACCCCACGCACGGCGAAGGGGCGCGGGGTGGACCCACCCTACGCACGGCGAAGGGGGCGCGGGGTGGACCCACCCCACGCCCCCTCGAGGTGCCGTTGCCGGCGGTGCCTCAGTGGCGGCGCCACGACTCCACGTAGCCGGGAGCGGGCGAGCCCACGCCGGTCACGTCGTCGTAGCCCTTCACCGCGGACAGCGAGCTGTCCTTGCCGAGGCTGCGGACCGAGGTGGCGATGCCGCCCGTGGCGTCGTGGCCGTTGACGAAGTCGACGCGCGCCACGGCGAGTCCGGAGCCCGTCGGGTTGTCCGTGACGTCGTGGTACGCCTTCGAGCCGTACTTGGCGTAGATCTCCGGGTTGGCGAAGCCGATCGGCTGGCCGCCGCGGGCCTCCTGGGCCAGCGCCTGGACGGCGGCGATCACCGGCGCGGCGAGCGAGGTGCCGCCGATGCGGTACTCGTCGTACGCCTGCGTCTTGCCGTCCGGCAGGGTCTGCGTCTGGCCGACCAGGAATCCGGTGTTGGGGTCGGCGATCGCCGCGATGTCCGGGACGACGCGGTTGCCGTCGGTGCCGTTGGCCTTCGCCAGCGCGTCCGGGACGACGCCCTTCTGGTAGTAGGGCTCCGCCACGGTCTTGCTGGTGCCGCCGCCCGCGCCCGAGGTGAACGCGCCGGGGAAGTTCACCCAGCTCTTGCCGTCCGCCGCCAGCAGGGCCTTCTCGGTGCCCCAGCCGGTCTCCCACTGGTACGTGTCGTTCTTGCCGACCGCCAGCGAGGTGCCGCCGACCGCGGTCACCCAGGCCGAGTTGGCCGGGGTGTCGACCTGCTTCGTACCGGTGTTGGCGACCTCGTCGCCGTTGTCGCCGGAGGAGAAGTAGAAGCCGATGCCCTCGGCCGCGCCGAACTGGAACACCTGGTCGTAGGCGGCCGCGAGGTCCGGGGTCTGGTTGGCCTCGATGTCGCCCCAGGAGTTGGAGACGATGTCGGCCAGGTGGTTGTCGACGACCTTGCTGAGCGAGTCGAGCAGGTCGTCGTCGTAACAGGAGGCGGCGCCGACGTACGTGACGTTCGCGGCGGGGGCGACCGCGTGCACGGCCTCGACGTCGAGCGTCTCCTCGCCGTACCAGCCGGCGGCCGAGCACTCCTTGGTCTTGGTGTACTGGTCCGGCAGCACCTGGCGCAGCTGGCTCGTGGTCCAGGCGGCGTCGCCGTGCTTCTTCGCGTAGGTGGCCGCGTCGAAGGCGATGGTCGGGGAGGCGTACGCGTCGGTGATGGCGATGCGCACCCCCTTGCCGGTGCGGGTGCCCGCGCCGTACGCGGCTCGCAGCTGCTTGCCCGTGTAGCCCTTGACGGCGTACGGGATCTCGTGGCCGTAGGCCTCCGGCAGCGTCGTCGCGGTGTTCGAGCCGTAGTAGGAGGAGAACGGCCCGGAGTTGCGGAAGACGGTCTCCGGCGGCGGCAGCTGGTCGTCGTGGTTCGCCTTGTGCGGGGCGTTGTCCAGGCCGGTGACGGTCAGGACTGCGCCCTTCAGGCCCTCGGGCGCGGTGGCCGCCTTCGACGGCGCACGGTAGGTCTTGCCACCCTTGGCGTAGTTGTGCAGCTGCGTGCCGAACGCCTTCTCGGCGGCGGCCACGTCACCGGTCACGGCGACGTAGTGCTGCGTGACGGCGGTGACCTTCAGGCCCGACGCCTTCAGCCACGACGTGACCGCGGCGACCTGCTCCTTGGCCGCGCCGAAGCGCGCCTGCGCCTGCTTGGCGCTCAGGTACTTGCCGTACAACGGCGAGTGCGGGTCGGAGACGGCCTTCGCGTAGGCGGCCAGGCCGCGCGCGTCACGGCCGGCGAGGTAGACCCGGGCGGAGACCTGGGCGCTGTCGGAGGTCGCGCCCTTGTCCGCCGTGGCCGTCGCCCACGCGGGCTTGGTGCCCGCGAGAGCCTGCCGGCCGGGGTTGTCCGCGGCGTGCGCCGCGGGTATGCCGAGCGCCACTGCGCCGGCGAGCAGCGGCAGTGTCGCTGCCAGGCTCACCCCGGCGCGCGCCTTGGCGCGGTTGGATCTCATAGAACCCCCTGCGATGCGGTTCGTCGCATGTAGTGGTCGGTCGATGTGATCCGCGTAGAGCACAGCGCGATGACGGCGCGGTGAATGGATCACACGATGGGGGCCACTCTTTCGATGAACCGTTCATGCCAGGGGAATGAAAAGGCCAAGGAAATCCCAAGTGCCCGCGACTATGGGCGGTTTGGGTGGGTTTGGGGATTCCCCGTGTGTTGCGGAAAGGTTGCGATTGTCGGGACGCCCTTGCGGCGGCCTCCGATCGGAGGCCGCTTTGTCGACTTGTATGCAGACCGGTGGCGTCAGGTGCGTGGCTCGGCGCCGCGTTCCTCGAGCATCGTCGTCATCAGCCCGATCTCCGACCGCTGTGCGTCGACCATGCCCTGCGCGAGCCTTTTCTCCACGCCCACCGTGCACTTGGCGACACAGCCCTCGGCCATGTGGATGCCGCCCTTGTGGTGGTCGGTCATCAGTTGCAGGTAGAGGATCTCCGCCTGCTTGCCGCTGAGTTCGCCCAGCCTGTTCAGCTCCGCGTCGGTCGCCATGCCCGGCATCAGCGCGCCGTCCTTGCCGGAGGCCATGCCGCCCATGCCCATCCACGTCATCGGCGGCTCGGAGGACACCTTCGGCAGCCCCCACAGGTCGAGCCAGCCCAGCAGCATGCCGCGCTGGTTGGCCTGGGTCTGCGCGATGTCGTACGCGAGGCGGCGCACCTCCTCGTTCCCGGTGCGGTCGCGCACGATGTACGACATCTCGACGGCCTGCTGGTGGTGGACCGCCATGTCCCGCGCGAAACCGGCGTCCGCCGAGTCCGCGGCGGGCACGCGGACGCTCCCCGACCCGCCGTCCTCGGCGACCGCGTACGTGATCGCGCCCGTCGCGACGAGGGCCGCCGCCGCGGCCCCGGCGATCCAGCCGATGCGCCGGCTCATCGCATCGTCCCGCCGGTGCAGGAGGCACCCGGCTCGGGCGTCTGCTCGCCCTGGACGTAGGTGGCGAGGAACTTGTCGACGCCCGGGTCGTCGGCGCTGTTCACGGAGAGCTGGTGGCCCCAGGCCGTGAGCATGATCGGGCTCGCCTGGTTCCCGTACGGGCTCATCAGCGTGTACGGCGTCCTCTTCACCTTCGCCGCGAGCGCGGACACGTCGGCCTTCGACGCCTTGCCGCTGTACGTCACCCACACCGCGCCGTGCTCCAGCGAGTGCACGGCGTTCTCGTCCCTGACCGGCTCGGTGTAGACGTCGCCGTTGCAGTTCAGCCAGACCGGGTTGTGGTCGCCGCCCACGGGCGGGTGCATCGGGTAGGGCACGCTCGTGGTGACGTGATTGCGGGACAGCCTGCCCGTCCAGATCCGCACGCCGTCCTTGCCGGTGACGAAGTGGCCGGTGTCCTGGGAGCTCTTCGCCGAGCCCTTGGAGCCGCTCGCCGAGCCCTCGGAGCCGCCGGCCGAGTGCTTCGAGCCGCTCGCCGCCGAGGCCTTGCTCCCGGACTGCGAGTCGATGAGGACCACCCCGCCGACGACGAGACCGGCGACGACGAGCACGCTCGCCGTGATCGTCAGGATGCGGCTGCGGCGCTCATGTGCGCGTTCCGCACGGCGCATCTGCTCCATGCGGGCCTTGCGCTCGGCGGAACCGGGGGTGGGGGCGGAGCCCATGGTGCGTCCTTCGGGGGAAAGGGACCTTCGGGACGGCTGATCGTAGTGGGGAGGGAGTCCCTGGGCCCAGGTCGGACCACCCGAATGGCCGAGGGGGCGGCCTTCCCGCCGAATAATTTGAAGCCGGGATGCGCATTATCTACGCTGGCGGCATGCGACTGTTGCGCTCCACCGACCTGGCGCTGCGGGTCCTGATGCGGCTCGCCGTCGCCGGCGGCTCCAGCCCCACGACCCGCGAGGTCGCGGGGGCCATGGACGTGCCGTACACGCACGCCGCGAAGGTCGTGGCCGAGCTGACGCACATGGGACTGGTCGAGGCCCGCCGCGGCCGGGGCGGCGGGCTCACGCTCACCGAGGCCGGGCGCACGGCGTCGGTCGGCGCGGTCGTGCGCCGCTTCGAGGGGGACGGCGACGTCGTCGACTGCGAGGGCCCCACGCCCTGCCCCCTGCACACCGGCTGCCGGCTGCGGGGCGCACTGCGCCGGGCCCAGGAGGCGTTCTTCGCCTCGCTGGACCCGGTGACGGTGCAGGACGTGGTGGCGGCGCCTACGGGGCCGCTGATTCTCGGTATGCCCTCCGTACTGTGACGGCGAATGCCCGGGGTCTCGACCTTCTCCCGCGCCTGTGGGTGGCGGGGAAAGTGTGTCCGCGCTCCTGAGCAGGACGAGGGCGGGGTGAGCTTGGACGGCGCACGGCAGGCGGTTCCGCGTCCGCCCGGCTCAGGCGCCCGTGGCTCGGAAGGCGGTGGCGCGCACACTGGTCCCGCAGAGGGCGAAGTCGCCGCCGTCGTCCGGGGCCAGTTGCTGGCGCCCGCCCGCGACGCCCACCACGATCGAGGGTGCGACGGAGGGGGTGGCGCCGGACGCGCAGTACCCGCTCGCCTCGCCGAGGACGGGCGTGAAGGTGAGCTGCGTCGAGGCCCGGACGCCGACTGCCAGCGCCACCGGTCCCGAGGCGCCCTGGTCGACGACCTGGAGAGGTTTGTTCCTGTCGGGCGAGCCCAGGCCCGCGAGGGCGACGGTGGGAAAACCCTTCAGCACGCACGCACCAGGGCCCTGGTTGACGACCGTGACCGCCACCTGGCCCGACGCCAGGCGCCGTGCGCTGCTCGCGACGAGCTGCGCGCTCGTGCACGGGGCGACCGTCACTCGTGGCGAGGTGGCCCCGTCCGCCGTCGCGGCGGCAGCGGCAGGGGCAAGGACTGCGGCCGGCAGGCCTGCCGCGACAGCTCCGGCCGCGGCCGCGGACAAGATCGTCCCCATGCGTTTCCTCGTTGTGCGTGCCATGAGCGCTGTCCTCCGCGTTCGAAGGTGGGTGGCTCGACCTCACGTCCTCGAAGGTCTCTTCTGCCTCACGAGCCTCGCCAATCCACCGTCGCACCAAGAGCCCTCACCGGCCAGCCGGGCAGCCGCAGCGGGATCAGTCCTGCGCGAGCCAGAGGTCCGGCCCGAACACCTCGTAGTGGATGTCGGCGGGGGCCACACCCTGCTCGATCAGCTGGGCGCGCACCGCGCGCATGAAGGGCAGCGGACCGCACAGGTACGCGCGCGTGCCCGACGCGACCGGCACGGCGGACAGGTCCACGAGGCCCGTGTGCGCGGCCTTCGGGGCGTCCTGCTCGTACCAGAAGTGCACGGCGGCGTCCGGCAGCTTGGCCGCGAAGCCCTCGTGGTCGGTGCGCAGGGCGTGCGTGGCGGGGGAGCGGTCGGCGTGCACCACGGTGACCGGGGCGCGGTGGCCGGTGCGGGCGAGCTGCTCCAGCATGGCGATCATCGGGGTCACGCCGATGCCGGCGGAGGCGAGCAGCAGGGGTGCGTCGGTGGCGTCCAGGACCAGGTCGCCGTACGGGGCGGACAGCTCCAGCGTGTCGCCCTCCCGCACGCGCGCGCGGAGGTGACCGGAGACCTCGCCGTCCGGCGTGTCGCCGCCGTGGACGCGCTTGACGTCGATCTGGCGCAGCGGGGAGCCCGGAGCGGCGGACAGGCTGTACTGGCGGATCTGCCGGGCGCCGTCCGGGAGTTCCACGCGGACGGAGACGTACTGGCCGGGGCGGAAGTCGGGGATGGAGAGCATCGGGACTCCTTTTGTGGAGGAAGAGTGGGCTTCGGCCCGCTCGGCCGTCGGCACCGTAATAAAACTTGCATCTACGATGCAAATTAAGGGACGGGAGAGAGGGACGAGATCGGCCATTACGTATGGGCCGCCGAACAGGCAAGATGGGCGTCAGAGCAGACACCTGCCGTATGCGAGGCGTTCAGCCCGGGGTCGGGCGGCCGATCAAGGTCCGCAACGCGCATGAAATGCTGTTGTGGTGGGATGCTCAGGTGCCCGACCGCCTCCCGTGGTGCGGGAGACAGGCGGCCTGACCAGCAAGGATGGGGAAGCGGAAGATGGACAAGCAGCAGGAGTTCGTGCTCCGGACCTTGGAGGAGCGCGACATCCGGTTCGTACGCCTGTGGTTCACGGACGTGCTGGGCTTCCTCAAGTCCGTGGCCGTGGCCCCTGCCGAGCTTGAGCAGGCGTTCGACGAGGGCATCGGCTTCGACGGCTCCGCCATCGAGGGCTTCGCCCGCGTCTACGAGTCCGACATGATCGCCAAGCCGGACCCGTCGACCTTCCAGGTCCTGCCCTGGCGCGCGGAGGCCCCCGGCACGGCCCGTATGTTCTGCGACATCCTCATGCCGGACGGCTCGCCGTCCTTCGCGGACCCCCGGTACGTCCTCAAGCGCGCCCTGGCCCGCGCCTCCGACCTCGGCTTCACCTTCTACACCCACCCCGAGATCGAGTTCTTCCTGCTGAAGGACCGGCCGCTGGACGGCAGCCGCCCGACGCCGGCGGACAACTCCGGCTACTTCGACCACACCCCGCAGAACGTCGGCATGGACTTCCGCCGCCAGGCGATCACCATGCTGGAGTCGATGGGCATCTCGGTCGAGTTCTCCCACCACGAGGGCGCCCCGGGCCAGCAGGAGATCGACCTGCGATACGCCGACGCGCTGTCCACCGCCGACAACGTCATGACGTTCCGCCTGGTCATGAAGCAGGTGGCGCTGGAGCAGGGCGTGCAGGCCACCTTCATGCCGAAGCCGTTCTCCGAGCACCCCGGCTCCGGTATGCACACGCACCTGTCCCTGTTCGAGGGCGACCGGAACGCGTTCTACGAGTCCGGCGCGGAGTACCAGCTGTCCAAGGTGGGCCGCTCCTTCATCGCGGGCCTGCTGCGGCACGCCGGGGAGACCTCGGCGATCACCAACCAGTGGGTGAACTCCTACAAGCGGATCTGGGGCGGCGCCGAGCGCACCGCGGGCGCCGGCGGCGAGGCGCCGTCGTACATCTGCTGGGGGCACAACAACCGCTCGGCCCTGGTCCGGGTCCCGATGTACAAGCCGGGCAAGACGGGCTCGGCCCGTGTCGAGGTCCGCTCGCTGGACTCCGGCGCGAACCCGTACCTGGCCTACGCGGTCCTGCTGGCCGCCGGCCTGAAGGGCATTGAGGAGGGCTACGAGCTGCCTCCGGGCGCCGAGGACGACGTGTGGGCGCTGACGGACTCCGAGCGCCGCGCGATGGGAATCGAGCCGCTGCCGCAGAACCTCGGCGAGGCGCTCACGCTCATGCAGCGCAGCGACCTGATCGCCGAGACGCTGGGCGAGCACGTGTTCGACTTCTTCCTGCGCAACAAGAAGCAGGAGTGGGAGGAGTACCGCTCGGAGGTCACGGCGTTCGAGCTGCGGAAGAACCTGCCGGTGCTCTGAGGGCGCTGAGAGGTCGCTCCGAGGTCTTCATGGGGGCCGGCGGTCGGTGCCGCCGCCCCACCGACCGGGCGGCCCGGAGTCTAGGGCAGGTCGGAGACGAGTTCGCTGAGTCGCGGTGTGGGCTGAAGGCCCATTTCGGCCTGGAGATGCTCCTCGTAGCGTTCGAAGACGCCCAGCGCCTCCGACGGGTTGCCTTCCGCGAGGTGGGCCCGGATCAGCAGCGCCTGGCAGCTTTCCCGCAGTGGGCTGGCGCACACGGCCGCGTGCGCGGCGGCCACGGCCTCGGCGAACCGTCCCGCCGAGATGAAGCTCTCCGCCAGCTTCTCCAAGGCGTGGGTGCGAAGCTGCAGCCAGGATTCCGCCTGCAGCAGCGCCCAGTCCTCGTACCAGCCCGGAAGCAGGTCCGTGGACAGCGCATGGATGGTTTCCATGCCGACCTTGGGGTCCTCGGGCGACATGTCGGGACCGAGAACGAAGTGAGCAAGCGACTGGGCGTGGTGGAAGTCGACACTGACCTCCCGGGCCAGGCGCACCTCCGTCGTGCTGACGTCCAGGGCTTCCCTGCCGACGCCGTTCAGGCGCGACAGGGCCGACCGCAGGTTGGCATAGGCGCATCGATCGGGCGCCTCGGGCCAGAGGGACCCCGCGACCAGCGCTCTGGAGACGGCACCCTGGCAAGTGAGTGCCACGAATCCCAGAAGACGTGCGGATCCGGGCGGGATGTCCACTTGCTCGTCGGCGATCTTCAGATCGAAGCCGCCGAGGAGCGCCATGCGTACAGGGCTGAAGGACTCTTCTCTACGGCTGCTGCGGTCCATGATCCTCGCTCTCTCGCAACAGGGACTGTTGACGATTGAGCAAGCCCAAGGCTCGCCCTCCAGCCATGCTGCACCACCTTCGCGATGTTGTCGCGGCGAGACGCGCGAGCCGAAAGTGCAGGTCAGCGGCCTCCTTCATCGCCCGTCCGGCGTAGCGTCCCGATGCCTGGACACGCGGCCGTCACGCCTGCGTCACACCCGGACGGCAAGGCTGGGGGGACCCCTCGAAAGGAGAGACTCATGCGTCGCACGTGGTACCTCGGGCTGCTCGGCCTCCCGCTGGGCGCCTCCTGCCTGCTGGTCCCGAGCGGTTCTGCGTCGGCCGCGGACTCCTCGGCCACGGCGGTACCGAACGCGGTCTGTTCGGCGATCTCCAATGCGCCCCCCAACCCCTTCGGCTCGGTCCGGGGCAGCGGATTCGCGGCCAACGAAACGGTGCGCATCTCCGCGGATGGGCAAGTGATCACGAGCCAGCCCGCAGATGCCACTGGCAATGTCGGCGTCGGCGGCATCAGTCTGTCGGCTCGGAACTTCCAGCTGACGGGCCTGACCTCGGGAGGGTCGGCCACCTGCCCTGGTTTGGGACCGAGCACGACCACGACCACGCCCACCGAGCCCGGAACCACCCAGCCCGGAACCACCCAGCCCGGGACGGCCGCTGCCGACAAGACAGCCGGCGTCAAGGCCGGACGCTCCGACGGCCTGGCCTCCTGCGAGCAGGGCAAAGCGGTGAGGCGGTCGCTGATCGGTGAGTCCCAGGACTTCATCGACGGTTACCGGCAGGGCCTCGCCGAGGCGAAGGACCTCTTCTCCGCCTGCCTCGCCCAGCCGACGCAGCCCGGCCAGAACCAGCAGCAGAACCAGAACCAGCAGCAGAACCAGAACCAGCAGCAGAACCAGAACCAGAAGCAGAACCAGAACCAGAAGCAGAACCAGAAGCGCTGACGGCGTGGTGAGCCGGCAAGCGCGTGACACCCGTGACGGGGCGGTGTGGACCGCCCCGTCACCGCCGTCCAGCTAGTGCGCTGCTAGGCGCTGTTTCTCGGATCTCCCTCCGCGAGTGAGGTGTTGGGGGCAGGCTGACTGCATGGGACGCGGAGACCTGACGAACGCAGAGTGGGAGC